>JAEEIS010000187.1 GCA_016281475.1 Bacteroidales bacterium | reverse complement strand
GGCGAGCCACTGAGATGGGATGCTACACCCGACATCTTCGCGAGCCTACCTGCCACAATGTTGGTCACCTTTGGCGGCTTTATCACCAATGCCGCTTACTGCCTATACCAAAACGGCAAGAACCACACCTTTGGAGACTACCAACAAGGGCGGCTGTGGGGTAACAACATCCTGTTCTGCTGTCTGGCAGGACTGCTGTGGTACAGCCAATTCTTCGGGCTGAGTCTCGGCAAGGGATTCTTGACGAACTACCCGACACTGATTACCTTCAGCTGGTGCATCCTGATGGCACTGAACGTGGTGTTCAGCAACGTGTGGGGGATTATTTTGAAGGAATGGAAAGGGGTGTCGAGGAAGACGGTGGTGGTGCTGTTAATTGGCATTGCTGTATTGATTGTTAGTACCTTTTTACCGCAACTGCTATGAGTATCTTAGATAACAGAACAGAACTGTCGCGCCGCGTGAACGAGGTGGCGGAGGTGGCGGGCTACTTGTGGCAGAAGGGCTGGGCGGAACGCAACGGTGGCAATATCGTCATCAACATCACCGACTGCGTGGACGAGGAGATTAGGCGACTGCCCTCCCTCGGCGAGAGACGGGAGATTGGCACTACCCTACCCCATTTGCAGGGCTGCTACTTTTACTGCAAGGGAACCAACCGCCGTATGCGCGACTTGGCGTGGAATCCTATGACAAACGGTTCAGTAATACGCATCACCGACGACTGCGCCCACTACGAGATAATTGCCGACCAAGAGGTGCGCCCCACGTCGGAGCTGCCATCGCACCTGAGCGTACACGACTACCTTATTGCCAAAGGCTCGAACTACAAGGCATCGCTGCATACGCACCCGATAGAACTAGTGGCGATGACACACCACCGTCCCTTCTTGGAGAAGGATGTGCTGACACGGCTGCTGTGGTCGATGATACCTGAGACCAAGGCGTTCTGCCCTCGAGGGCTGGGCATTGTGCCCTATATGCTGCCGTCGAGCGTGGCACTGGCAGAGGCAACCATCGACACTATCGACGAGGGGTACGACGTGGTGATGTGGGAGAAACACGGCGTGTTTGCCGTGGACACCGACATCATGTCGGCATTCGACCAAGTGGACGTGCTGAACAAGGCGGCACAGATATTTGCGGCAGCCAAGAGCATGGGATTTGTGCCAGAAGGCATGACCGAAGAGCAGATGAAAGAGATGAGTAGGGCGTTTGGACTACCAAAATAAATAATTATGAGACGACTGCTAACGATTCTGGTCATTATGGCGGCTTTGCTGAGCAGCTGCGATTGGATTGACCCAAAGCTATATCCGACGTACAAGCCCTATACCCGCTGGTGGTGGTTCTCGTCGGAGATTGACGACAACGACATTCGCGACCAGCTGATATGGCTGCGCGACCATGAGTTTGGCGGGGTGGAGATAGCTTGGATATACCCTATGGGGTTGGACTCCAGAACGGCACACCCAGCGTTCCTGTCGCCCGAATGGGCATCGCATGTCAACTACGCCAAGAAGGTTGCCGACTCGCTGGGGCTGGGATGTGACTTCACATACGGTACGCTGTGGCCTTTCAGCGATGTGGATTTGCCCGACGGCGACCAAACACGCAACTATTTCGATAGCGTGGAGCCTGCCAAAAGAGGCTACACATGGGACTACCCACGGGAGGCGCGTATACTGAACCATTTAGACAGAAACGCATTCGAACGTTACGCCGAAAAGATGAACAAGGGACTGAAGGAAGCGTATAAGGGTTCGACGTCGGGAGTGTTCGTGGACTCGTGGGAGGTGGAGACGGAATACTTGTGGACACCGGGATTTGGAGAGCGTTTTATGTGGGAACATGGGTATGACATAGTGCCTTTCATGGAACAGCGCACCTTGTTGGACAAGGAGAATGCCGAGGTGTTCTACGACTATATGTATACGCTGTCGAACTATGTGCTAGAAGAATTTTACCAGCCTTTTGACATGAATGCCAGCTACGTGGGAGCCTTCTCGCGCGCGCAATGCGGCGGCGCGCCGACCGACCTGCTAGATGCCTTTGCCTTGGTGGACGTGCCTGAGACGGAAGCGATACTGTACGAGCCGGCCTTCTCCAAGATACCCGCCTCAGCCGCCACTTGGTGTAACAAGGATGTGGTGACAGCAGAAGCGTTCACCTGCGCCTACGGCTGGACGAGCCTGCGCTATATGAACGGTCGCGGACACAGCCCTCACCAAGGCAAGGAACAGATTGCCGACCTGAAGCTTATCTGCGATGCCCTGTTTGCCAACGGCACCAACCAGATTATCTGGCATGGGTTCCCCTTCAACAAAGTGGGTGACACGAGCAACTTCTTCTACACCACCTGTCAAATCAGTACCAGCGAGCAGAACAACCTGAGCGGAGAGGCGTTGACGGAGTTCAACCGATATATGACGCGCGTGTCGAGATATATGCGCAAGGGCAGGAACTACAGCGACATTATCGTGTACATGCCGACCGAGGACGCTTGGATGGGCGGAGCCTACCCCGACTCGGTGCGCAAGGAGAAGGCGTTCTTTTGGGGACAGTACGAGATGCGCTTCATCAACACACCCGAGGCACTCAAAGGATACCAGCCGACATGGGTGAACAAGCATTTTCTGCACTATTTATCATGGGCACACCAAAATAGAAAGCGCAATAACAGACTTGACTTCAAGGCTCTCTATATCGACGTGGAATATATGGAAGGGGCGGCTCTGTACGAAGTGCTGTTTCTTGCCCAGGAAGGGCTGCCCATCTGCATGGTACGCGACCCCAAAGAGCCAGGCAAAGTGAAACACGACAAATATGCCGAGGTGGTGGAGAAGATACGTAAGCTACCTAATGTGAGCAACGACATCTCGATAATTGATGCCAAGCCACTGATAGAGGGCGAGAACCTGCCCGACTTCTGGTGCCGCAAGGAGTGCGGCATCTACTATGTGTTCTTCGCCAACCCCATGACGCAGACCATCAGCTACCCCCTGCCCTATTGCTATGCCTTCACCGACAAGGGCTCGGTGCGCCAAATCACCATAAACCACCACGGCAAAAGCGAGCCATACACCCTGCGGTTTGAGCCCATGCAGTCGATACTATTGAAGATTAGCAAGCGCGGCATCAAACAGATAGACCTTGGATATACGCCGAAGAAATTATAAGACCGAGAATGCAAATCAACAAATCAGGATATTATTGGTTGGACACCTGGGTCATGGCGAATGTGATACAATTGGCCACGCAGGAGTTCTGCAACCGTTTTCTCAACCAGACCAACGACCCCTGCGGACGACAATACGACCAGATGACGCAGGCGGCACGTTCGGTGCCAGCCAATATTGCCGAAGGCAACGCCCGCCACTCCACCTCCAAGGAGACCGAGATGAAACTCACCGATGTTGCCCGTGCCAGTCTGGCGGAGCTGTCTAACGACTACCAAAACTGGATAATGCTGCGAGAGAGCGTCCCATGGTCGACCAAATCACAGGAGTACCTGAGCGTTGCCAATGTCCATCTTGACACGCCGACCTATCGCGACGACGTGCAGTACCAAAGCAGCATACATATCCTGACACAGAAACACAAATTCGACTATTGGCTAAAATCCAATGATTCGCTGGTCGTGGCAAACTGCCTGCTAGTGCTATGCAACCGCTTGATAATGATGATTGGCAAGCAGATTGAGAACCAGCTGTCCACGTTCAAAGAAGAAGGCGGATTCACCGAAGCCTTGACAGCCGAAAGGCTTGCCCACAGAACTGAAGCAAGCCTCGAAAGCGGAGCACCCACATGCCCCAAATGCGGAAAGCCGATGATAAAGCGCGTAGCAAAGAAAGGCATGAACTCCGGTAAGGAGTTTTGGAGCTGCTCCGGCTACCCAGAATGCAATGGAACGAGAAACATATAACGTCATAACGAAATAACGTTATCCCGTCATAACGTTATAACGAAATAAAAAAACAATCAATCACCATGAAACAAATCCTTCCCACTATCCTCCTCGCAGTGCTGTTCTCGGCCTGTGGCAGCAAAATCGAACTGACCAACCTGACGGTAGAGTCGCAGGACGGCTCGCAAGCCTTGGCGACAGCCCAGCCCCGCTTCAGCTGGCAGTATGAGACCGAACAGAGCAACGTGATGCAGACCACCTACCGCATCGTGGTGGCCTCCACACGCAAGAATGCCGAGCAGGGCATCGGCGACCTGTGGGACTCGGGCGTTATCGAATCGTCGGAGATGCTCTATATCCCTTATCAAGGCAAGCAGCTGCACAGCCGCGACATAGCCTACTGGAAAGTCTTCGCCACCCTTACCTACGGCAAGAAAGGTAAGCAAGCCACCACCGAAAGCGAGGTACAGCACTTTGAGATAAGCCTCCTCTCGCCCGACGACTGGCACGCGCACTGGATAGGGCGCGACTATGAGGACGACAATGTGAACGGCCATACCGCCATCGCTGCACGATACCTGCGCAAAGAATTCAGGCTCAAGAAGGACATCGCCAAAGCGCGCCTCTACATCAGCGGGCTGGGAGTATACTGTGCCTATATCAACAACATAGAGGTGGCACCCACCGAATGGCTGAAGCCCACGCTCTCAGACTATACTAGACGCATCTATTTCAACACCTACGACGTGACCGACCTTGTCCGTGCAGACGGATTAAACGCCGTGGGTGTCACTTTGGCAGGCGGGCGTTTCACCACCGTTCGCCACGACAACAACTACCTCGAATGGTGCGGCATCAATCATGCCGCACACTACGGCCTGCCGCAACTGCTGATGCAGCTGGAAGTGACATACCAGGACGGCACCGCCGACACCATCGTCAGCGGTGAAGGCTGGAAGATAACCAACCGCGGCCCCATACGCAAGAGCAACGAGTTCGACGGCGAGACCTACGACACCCGTCTCGACCTCGGAGACTGGACAATGCCCGACTACGACGACAGCCAGTGGGATGCCGCCATGGTCGATTACGACCAACAGAATATGTACCGTGAGGACATCTACAACCCGCGCCACCGCGTTGCCCGCGAATACCCAGTTGTTACCGGCAGCCCTCTGCCCAGCGACTACCAGCGTCCCGACCCGACGCAGCTCCTCACACCGCAGCCCAACCCCAACATCAAGGTACAAGAACTTCTCAAGCCTGTGTCACTCTTCCAAAAGGGCGACAAATGGATACTCGACATGGGGCAGAACATGGTGGGAACGCTGCGATTTGATATTTCAAAATGGCAAATGAGGAATGGGGACACTATCACTTTCCGCTATGCCGAGACCCTTAATCCCGACAGCACCATATATACGGCCAACCTGCGTTCCGCCGAGTGCACAGACAGATTTATCGCGTCAACAAATTTTCAATTTTCAATTTTCAATTTTCAATTCGTCTACCACGGTTTCCGTTATGTCGAAATAACAGGATTACGTAATCAGCCCCGACCCGACGACTTCACCGGCCTCGTCCTCTACGACGAAATGCAGATGACAGGCTCCTTCGAGACCTCCAACGAGATAATCAACGCCGTCTATCGCAACGCCACGTGGGGCATCCGAGGCAACTACCGCTCAATGCCCACCGACTGCCCCCAACGCGACGAGCGCATGGGCTGGACCGGCGACCGCACGACAGGCAACTACGGCGAGAGCTTCGTCTTCGACAACCACCGCCTCTACGCCAAATGGCTACAGGACCTCGAAGACAGCCAGTTCGAGAACGGCTCACTCCCCGATGTCGCCCCCGCCTATTGGCGCAACTACACCGACAACATGACCTGGCCGGGTGCCTTTATCACCGTGGCCGATATGATATGGCGACGTTTTGGCGACTTCCGTCCTGTCGAGCAGCACTACGACGCTATGAAACGTTGGCTGCTACACATGAAGAAATACTACCTCAAGGATGGCATCCTCATCCGCGACACATACGGCGACTGGTGCGTGCCGCCCGAAAGCCCCGAACTCATCCACTCGCGCGACACCAACCGCATCACATGGCCAGCCTGCCTTTCAACGACATACTACGTCCAGTATTGCGGGATAATGGGAGGGTTTGCCACAAATCTTCATCGGGACGACGACGTTCTGTATTTCGAAAATGAAATCAACACCGTCACCAAGGCATATAACGCCCGCTATTTCGATTCCGTTGCCGGATACTATGCCAACAACACCGTCACCGCCAACATCCTCCCTCTCACCTTTTGGATGGTGGGACCCGATTACGAACACAGCGTGCTGGAACATATCGTTGAAAAGACCGAGAACGATTTTGGCGGACACGTCTCTACAGGTGTCGTAGGCATACAGCACCTCATGCGCACCCTCACCGACTACGGTCGTGGCGACCTCGCGTTTAAGATGGCTACCGACACCACCTACCCCAGCTGGGGCTACATGGTGAAAAACGGTGCCACCACCATCTGGGAACTGTGGAACGGTGACACAGGTGACCCCGCCATGAACTCAGGCAACCATGTCATGCTCCTCGGCGACCTCATCATCTGGTACTACGAATACCTCGGTGGAATAAGACCGCTGGCTCCCGGCTACAGCAAAATCATGTTGATACCCTCTCCCATCAAAGGCCTCGACCATGTGAACTGCTCCTACCGTTCCGTCAGCGGCCTCATCGAAAGCAAGTGGAAACGCAAAGGCAACCGCTTCGAATGGGACATCCTTATCCCCGCCAACACCACTGCCGAAGTCTACCTCCCCACCGCCGACGGCTACAAGGCGCAGACTCTCGGCAGCGGCCGCCACCACCTCAGCAGCAAGATAAATACAACTTTGGAAGTATCAACAACTACTATGGGGGCAACGTACTAATTGATAAAATACTTGACAGATGAAGAAGATTTTTCTTATGATGGCTATTTGCTCTTGTGCGATACTATATTTTAGTTGCAATCTCCGTAGTAGTATACCATATGACCCATCCCGAGAGCAATTTGTCAAACAATTGGGTATGATGTACGAGAAGGATATTATAGATTTCTTCCCTCCCATAGTGGCAACTGACAATATTTGGTGGTCATACTTTTCGTCCTCATGGGACGATTCGACAGAAAGCATATTTAGATGTTGCGCTTATTTTTCGACAGAAGTATCTGCCACCACATTAGATAG
>JAEEIS010000186.1 GCA_016281475.1 Bacteroidales bacterium | reverse complement strand
AGCATGGCATGGATCAACCTGGACCGCCCCGAGGTGCGCAACGCGCTGAAGGGCGAGCTGATGCGCGAGCTGACCGAGGCCTTCGACTGGCGCAATAGGCGCGACGACATCCGCGTTATCATCCTAAAAGGCAACGGTCCTGCTTTTTGTGCAGGCGCTGACTTGGCCTATATGAAGGAAATGGCAGGTTTCAGCTATAACCAAAACATAGCCGATGCCGAGAAGCTTTCCAAACTGTTTCAGACGATTTATTTTTGCGACAAGGCCGTCATCGTCGATGTGCATGGCGCTTGTATCGGCGGAGCCAATGGCATCATCGCTGCCGCCGACATCGTGATTGC
Organism: Bacteroidales bacterium; assembly: GCA_016281475.1. The sequence continues at coordinate 2,321 of JAEEIS010000186.1, read as the reverse complement.
CGAGCGTCAGACGAAGTTCGCCTTCACCGAGGTGCGTTTGGGCCTCACACCGGCCACCATCTCGCCTTTTGTGGTCAGCAAAATCGGTAACACGGCCGCCAAGGAGCTCATGCTTACAGGTCGTCGCTTCACCGCCGACGAGGCTAGGGCCTTCGATTTGGTGAATGTCGTTGTTGACGAAGCCGAGATGATTGATACCGAACGCCAATACATCGACCATTTCATGCACGCCTCGCCTTATGCCATAGCCGAGTGCAAGAACCTGCTTCGTATGGTGAGCGGCACCGACGACCGCTTCAACCCCGTTTTCATGAATACTTCTATGGCTATTGCCAACCAACGCGTTTCCAAGGCTGGCCAGGAAGGGATGAATGCGTTTTTTGAGAAAAGGAAACCAGAATGGAATAAGTAATCATAAAAGCAATAATACCATGAAAAAATTTGCAGTAATCTTAGCTGGCTGCGGTCGCAAGGACGGCAGCGAAATCAACGAAGCCATCACCCTATTGCTCTCCATGGAGCAACACCATTGTGAATACCAATGCTTTGCCCCCAACCGCCCTCAGGCGGAGGTCATTGACCATCTCACTGAGGAGCATGTCAAAGAAGAGCGCAACATCCTGACTGAAGCCGCCCGTCTGGCTCGTAGCCGCATCCTTCCCGTCGAGGAATACAAGGCTGCCGATTACGATGCGCTGTTTTTCAGCGGCGGCTACGGTGTGGCCAAAAACCTGTGCGATTATGCCTACAAAGGAGCTGACATGGAAGTGCAACCCGACGTGGCTCGTGCTATCATCGAGACGCGTGAAGCTGGCAAGCCTCTCGGTGGCATGTGCATCGCGCCCGTGATGTTCGCCAAACTACTGCCTGGCGTTTGCGTCACTTTGGGCAACGAAGGAACACCCGATGCTGAAAACATCCGCAAGATGGGTGCTTTCCACGTGCAGACCGAACACGGCGACGTGTGCGCCGACAACGAGTTGCTGGTCTTCACCACACCCGCCTACATGCTCGACGCCACGCTGAAAGACGTCTATGACGGAGCATACAATTTGGTGGAGTCAGTGGTGGATTATCTTGATAAGAAATAAACCTAATAAACCTTATTATTAACCTTAAATTTTAAACCCTATGAAAAAGTTATTATTAGTTCTGGCAATAGCTATGATGGCTATTCCTTCCTTGGCGCAAGACTATACGCGTGGGAGAGGCTTCTTTGTCCGTCCTGAACTGTATGGAGGCTTATTCGCGAATGTGGGTTATCAGATTAGTCCTTATGTTCAAGTGTCTGTAGGCCCAGGCGCTTTGTTGCTTATTGATCAAGCAGGCAGTAATATCACTGTTGGTTTGGCGGGAATCGTTCATGGAGGTGTCCGTGTGTATACTGGCAAAAACCCGTGGACAGGCTTTATCGACTATCATGCGGGTGCTATCTCGCTTAATTGGCGCTTTTGGAGGCATTCACTCGTGGGTGGAGCGAGCTACAAAAACTTGGATTTTGGCGGAGGCCTGCAAGTAATGTTAGGACCCAATAGCGATGTTATCGGTTACGGGCCGTTGGTAACAGTGGGTTATAACTTCCGCTTCTAAAAGCAATTAAATCTTGTCACCGTAAGCGAGGTCGCCGGCATCGCCTAATCCTGGCACGATGTATTTGTGTTCGTTCAGGACGGGGTCGATGGCGGCGCACCACAGCGTGACGTTGTCAAGGGGCTTGAACAGCTTCATCAGGTTGTCGATGCCCGCTTGTGCGGCAATGACGCAACACAGATGGAGCTGTTTTGGTATACCTTTGCTGCACAGGGCTTGGTAAGCCAGCTCGAGACTGCCACCCGTAGCCAGCATGGGGTCGGCGATGATGAGGGTCTTGTCGGTGAGGTCGGGGGCGGCCAAGTATTCCACCTTGATGCCCACGCTTTCATGCTTCTCGTCGAGATAATAGCGGTAGGCCGACACGAAGGCGTTGCCCGCATGGTCGAAGATGTCGAGGAAGCCTTGGTGGAAGGGCAGACCGGCGCGAAACACAGTGGCCAAGACGACTTCGTCGTCGGGGGTGTTGGCCTTGGCTTTGGCCAAGGGTGTCTGTATGGTCTTCTCTGAATAATGCAGGGTCTTGCTCACCTCGTAGGCCATCAGCTGGCCGATGCGTTGCAGGTTATAACGGAAAGTGCCTCTGTCGCCTTGGACCTTGATGTCCCTCAACTCAGCCACATATTGGTTGACGATGCTGTTGCTGTCAGCGAAATTGATGATGTTCACGACTCAAAAGTTTTGGGCAAAAATAGTAAAATCTTTGTTTTCATGAAATGAAGAGTCTCGTT
>JAEEIS010000185.1 GCA_016281475.1 Bacteroidales bacterium | reverse complement strand
TTCGCCCTTGTACGAAAATTCTCACTCAACATCCTTAAGCGCGACAAGGGCAAGGGTAGTCTCGTAACCAAGCGGCTGAAGGCTGGCTGGAGTATCGATTACCTCTTCTCTTTACTGGAAATTTGATGCGTTTGCCCTGGGTTGTTAATAAATATTTTTTATTAATTGCGAAAGAATGTGTATCTTTGTTATTTAATCCGATGAAACCCATTAATGTTTATGTCAAGTGTGACAGGCTTTTGTGGGTTCGTCGCTATAGTGTAGAATTGATAAAAAAGACAAAAAAACGGAAATTTATAGTAAAAACTATGCATACTGATATGAGTGAACAAACAATACACACTAATATGACTCTTAAACTTAACGGGGTCGGGCGTGTGCTGGGCACGGCGGCTCGACGGATGGTACTATTGGCGGCACTGGCTGTGGCGGGTGTCGCGCAGGGTGGTGTTTCGCCCAATGTTGTGTCAACCTTAATGTCGGCTCCGACGCTGGGCGGTAGTGAGCGGCAGGGGATGTTGCCCCTGCGTGCCACCGATGGTGAAGCCACGGTGACTATCACCCCGGACTATATGGCGGAGACGCTGACACTAAGTTGCTCGGACAATTCGTACACCACCTTTTTCTACACCTTTGACGAGTCGGATCCGCAGAATTCGTACGATGGCGAAATGGCGGGATTGGAGAGCGGCACCCTGTCGGTCGAAGGGCTGGCAGACGGCACGGTCGTCAAGGTCCGGGCCATGAAGCTGGTTAGTGACCAGCCTGTGTGGTCGGATGTGGCGTGGGTGACAATCGAACGTTACGACGCCCCCGAGGTGACGGGCAATTACAGTGAGTTATCGAACCACATGTTCACGGTGACGGACCCCAATACCGGCACCACGGTGCGCTATGCCGTGGGCACGGTGCCCGTTAGCACTAGCACGGTGTCGGGCGCTACGGTGAGTGTGACGGAGTATTACACCACCTACAATTTCCGCGTGTTTGGCTCGCTGAAGTTCCCGTCGGAGAACGTGGCAAAGTCCACCAACCGCTACAATCCTCCGGTGATTGTCGACTTTGTGCATTATGCGGCGGTGACGGGCTCGAATCCCGAGATACCCGTTTCGGGCACGCTCTATTCTGAGTTGGGTTCACATATCTATATCAATTCCTTCTACAACGAGGGCGACACCTTGGGGGTTCCCAATCCGGATGTTGCTACTACATACAACCATGTGCTTGCATCCGGCAGTGCCGTTCCGTCGTCGTTGACGGGCGATGTGTTCAAGATGGTGGCGGGACCCGACCCCGACCCCAATGCCACGCCGGTGGAGATGTTTCCTTCGCCTATGGTGCGGGTGGACAACCAGTATTCGGGCTATTTCGTCATCCAGCGCAGCGAGACGGATGCGCACCACTATCTGGCTCTCGATGCCAATAACCAGTTGCAGCATACCATCACTTTCGACCACGGCTGCCTTTGGATGCTGGATGGCCTAGGCCATCTCTACCAGCATATCGGTTCGACGAACTATTATGTTGTCTCCAACGGCGGCGTCCTAGGCGTCAATACTGCCACCAGCGGTGCCAAGCGTTGGCGCATACACCCTATTACCCATCTGTTGCAGGACATCGACGGCAACCGCCTTGCCTACGGCAATAGCGGTTGGCGGCTGGCGGCCCCCTCTTCTGACCCCACGGCCAGCACCGAGTATGCGGGAGCCTACGTGGCCGACAAGCTCCATGCCGAAGGCGGCACCTACAAAGAGATTACCAACTTTGCGTTGAGTGGTGTGAAGAATGCTGGCGGGGTGACGGAATGGATTGCCCTTGCCAATGGCGATGCCGCCTGCAGCCTGAGCGTCACTCCTCAGGTGACGGTGACCACGTACCTGCTGCCTGCGCACGACCATTATAGTTTTGTCGACGAGAACGCCGACGAGCCGGATTTCACCTACTACGAGCGCACCCGCCAGTCGTATGCCTCGCATAAGGACCTTCCTTATCAGCGCGTGGCCGAGAATGGCGTGAACAACAGTCCCAATCGCGACTATCTTAACTATACCTGGCACCTCGAGTATGACGAGACTGACGGCACCGGCCTTTCATTGGGTACGGCGGCCATAGACAATACGGGCTTCGCCAACGCCACCAACACCATTGTCCGCAGCGGCAGCGTCAATGCGCCGCATCGTGCGAGGGTGTGGGTGGATGCCACCTACACTATCACCAATGCGGGCACACATGGCGGTGCCACTACCGAGGTACGCACCGCCACCAGCGAGCCCTTGGTGGTGTATGCCGAGCAGTCCGCCACAGGGCTGACGGCATCCTACGACGACAGAACATCCGTCGCCCCATTCGTGTCAGAACAATACTATCTGCTGGCCAACTATTCCGAGCGCGAGGCCGCAAGCCCCACGCGCCACTACCTCACCGGCACTGCCGCCAACAGCACTCCCTACCTCTCTGCCACGGTTGCCCCCGAACGGCTGTTCCAGATAACCTACAATCCCGATCACGGCACCTACGGTTTGAAGAATATGACGCTCGACCACATGCTTACCTCGCCGGCCACGAGCAGCAACTATGAGAGCGACCCGTCGGCGGTGGCTTACGGCGACATGACCAATACCAGCCAGAGCGAGTTTGTCATAACCCCCTATCAGGACGGTGCCAACACCTATTTCACCATCCGCCCCCACAATGTCGACGATGGCGTAGCCTCATCCCTGGCACCGCAACATGGCGGGCTCGTCGAGGGTGCCACGCTGCGCCTGGTGAACAGTAAGAGCAGTCGGCATCTGCAGGGCTCGGGCAGCAGTGCCACCTATTCCACCTTCGCTGAGGACTATTACCGCACTGCCCGTTGGCAGTTGGTGGTGCCCACGTTGCTGCCGCCCGTCATTGCTATGGACAATCAGGGCCATGTGACCCTCACCGACGTGCGCCCCTATATCGCGGGTACGCTGAAATATCAGGTCAAGGCGAACGGCTCCGACACCTGGAGCAGCGAGGCAGACTATAGCCAGAGCAGTGCCATTACCCTTGCCGAGGGCGATGAGCTGCGTGTGTGGAAGGAGAACTCGGACCAGCCCATGTCGCAGGTGCGTACCTTCACCGCCGTCAAGGTGGCGACGCCCACCGCTGAGCGTGGCGCGGGCAACATGGTTACGCTGGGCACCACCACGCCCGATGCTACCCTCTACTACTCTATGGGCAGCGAGGCCCCCACAACCCATCCCGCCACCGACGGCTCCGCCCTCTATGGCGGGCCCTTTGCACTCAACCATGCCGGTGTGGTCGCGTGTCGTGCCTACGCGGACAACATGCTCATGTCCGACGTGCTGGAATACCACCATACCGCCGTGCTGCCGCTGCAGATTACTGCCGAGGGCGGCTACGCCACGCTGGGCATGAGCGACGTGAGTGTCACCTCGGGCTATACTATATATTATACTACCGACGGCTCCAACCCTAGCAGCGCAAGCACCCTCTACGACAACAGCCCGATAGACCTCACCGGCGTCATGGTGCTGAAGGCACAGGCCTATCCTCTCGAGGACAACAACGGCTATGAGTCCTCACCGGTGGAGTACTACTACACCAGCAACCAGATGCTCACTTTCTGCTATTTGGATCAGGACCGCGTGGAGGGACACACCCCCGTGGCGGCAGATACCAACATGATGCTGCTTGCGGCCACCACCAACAGCGTCCGCAACGACCATAATATCGACGGCACTTTCCTGTGGCGCTGCTCCAATGGTGCGTCCAAACTCTACAACGAGGCTACCGCTTCGTATCTGACCTTCACCACCGACGGCGGTTTGCAGCTCTTCGGCACCACCGACATCACCCTCGCCAAAGAATGGCAGTGGAGTGGCGAGCCCAGTGCCGACAACGAGAGTGCAGAGGGCAAGTACCGCCTCTCCACCACGGTGGACGGCACCACCTACTATCTGGCATTCGACAAGACCGCCGATGCGTGGACCGTGACCGCCGAACCCACCAATGCCAATCTGGAGCTTGCGGTGGCCTACCGCACCGATTTGGTGGCCTACCCCGGCGGACAGGAGTTCTCGGCTCATGGCGCCAACCTCTATCTCGAGATGGCCGACGGCAGCCGTGTGGAACTCGATGGCACCAACCAGCCGTGGCTGGCACTGAGCCAAGGCGAGAGTGCCACCCTGCGCGCCTCGCTGCGGGGAACGCTGTTGACATACGTGGCGAATATCGACATCAATATCCACAAATACGGACTTGACGACCAGGTCCATCAAGAAACCGACTACAACAACTATGTCCCTTGGCAGCAGTGGCACCAGCTGAACGACAACTATTACCACTACTATTACGATGTGCCCGGCTATACCTCCGAGCCTGTGGACGACGGCGTGGAGTACACCAACATCATGTGGCGTTACAACCAAAACGACCTGGTTGCCAGCGGCACGCTGGACGGCACCTATTTCACCTATGCGATAGACGCGGAGAACGCGAATGTTATCACGGTGTCGCGTACCAATACCGCGGCAAACGCGCCGGTGCTCAATCTGACACCCCTTACGATCAACTACCACCACAGCAGTTCCTATGCAAATGGCGGTGTGGAGTATAACGAGACCCTCTCGTTGGGTCTGTATGCTGAGTCAAAAGTGACTTCTGGCATTGGCGATGTGACTTTGGGCAAGCGGCTGTCGAAT
>JAEEIS010000184.1 GCA_016281475.1 Bacteroidales bacterium | reverse complement strand
GTTGTTCAGTTCATACAGGTCGGTGAACGCTCCGTTTTCAGGGTGCTGTGCGTCCAGTGGGTTTGCCTTCAGCCATCCGCCAACGGCGTACTGCCAGAAGTCATCACCAGGTTTCACACTCGGGTCCATGTTGATTTTCATCGAAGTCTGTGCCGTGCTCGCTAAGCTAACAAGAGCGAGGGCAACGGCGAAAAACAAGTTTCTCATAATTACAATTTATTTAGTTTAACTGTTCATTTTAACTCTTAGACGCAAGGTGTAGCCTAAAAACTACACGATTGTTCGAACTGTCGTCCACGCCGTTCGGATTATTGTCCGCGTCGTTCGGACAGCCCTAAAATATTTAACTCTTAATTCTTGATATCCACGCCACCGAAGAAATTGCTTGCAATGATGTGGATGGTTGGGGCTGTGGTGCCGGCTTGGGTTTTAGTATGATTGCCCACACCGCCGATGAAGCTTTGGCTTTTTACCTCTACGTTAACCGTCGTGGGTATGAAAAGTTCGATGCCGCCCAAAAAGGTGTGGATGTCGATTTCCTCATCCTCAGTAATCACGGCCTCGCGCAGGTCCAGTCGTATGCCGCCGCAGAAAGCGTCGAGACGGGCACCGTGGAAGGTCTCGCCATGATAGACGTACTCGTCACCGCCATAGTGCACAGAACAGCAGATGCGTTTGCCATCTTCGCCGATGGGTAGCGGGCGATGCAACCACTGGTCGGGATTGCGACGGTAGCTGTCGATAATCAGATGTACACCCACATATAATAATACAAAGATGCAGAAATACATGGCCCATCGGCCTTCTGACATCGTTTCAAACCAACTCCAATGGAGAATGCCCCACAACGTAGCGAGCTTCAACAGACTGGCTACAACAAATAGAATGCCGATAATTGTTCCTGGTTTCATAATCATATTGCTTTTAAAATTTCTTTGCGAGCAAAGCGTCCCTTTGGGCCGAGCGCTTGTAAAAATGCACTGCAAAGGTACGGTGTACTGCTTAACCCTACAAATTTCTGGGATAAACGGCATAGAAATGTGACGGATGGTGTGACAAACGGCAAAAATGAGAGGAATGGTTTGGTTTTTCGTTCGTTTCTTTGTACCTTTGCAATTTGTATGAAACAAGGACGTATTGAAACGATAACGACGAGAATTATCAGCACCACGTTTATGGTGGTGGCGCTGGCTGTATTCAAACCTTTCGGATTGGATGCGTGGCAGTGGCAGGGCTATATGCATCTGATAGCTTTGGGAGTGATTGGTTTCTCAGTCTGCATGGTGACGGACATCATCCTGAACTATATCGTCAAGATGCCGAGGTCGTACAAGAAAGGTGCAGAATACATCATCCGCCGCAATCTTTGGTTTCAGCTTATCAATACGCCACTTGTGGCATTGGGCATCTGTCTCTACCGCCACTTCGTACTGAACGACCGTGTAGAGGGTAATCAGTTTTCTATCGTCAATTTCCTTGAAACCCTTGTCATCATCGCATTCTGCTCCTTCGCCATCGGACTCTACTGGCGCTTCAAGTTCCGCAACAAGTATCTGGCGATGGAACTAGAAGAAACGAGACTGCTGAACGAGGAGTTGAAAGAGATGCAGGAGAAATCCTTGCTAAGCATGTCTTCGGACAGTCCAACAGTTGATACAAATGTCAATTACGAGGTTCGCAAGCAGGATATTTCTGCGGTGAACGAAGTGAAAGAAATGAGCAAGAAGCCACGCCCGCAGGAGCTTACTCTCACTGGTACGACCAACGAATCGGTGACGCTCCTGATTTCCCACCTGTTATATATTGAGGCCGTTGGCAACTACGTGAAGGTCTGCCATCTGCACGAAGCGCAAGCGCATACCGACATGCTTCGCGCCACTATGAAACAGATGGAGGAAACGTTGCAGGACTATCCGATGATCGTCCGCTGTCATCGCGCATTCCTGGTCAACCTTAGTCAGGTAGAGCAGATTGTCTCACATTCCGGCTCCACCCAATTGCTCATCAAGCACTGCCACGAATCACTCCCCGTCTCGCGCAGCAACATGGCGCAAGTTAAGGCAGCGATTAAGCAAGGATAGAGCATACACCAAGTCTTTTCCCTTCCCATGCTCCAAAAAGTGGTAAAACTATGGTAAAACAATTCGCCATTGTTGCTTACATCATCTCACGTAATCACACATTATCACATGTTTTTCCGATAGGGTTTTTATCCAAGGGGGATAATGAACCTAAAACCAAATTGAGACCCTTGTACATGAGAATTCCGACAAGCCTAAATGCTTGATTGTCAACGAAAAAGAAGGAAGCCGTTTTGCGACTTCCTTCTTCGTTCAGCGGAGAGTGAGGGATTCAAACCCCCGATACCCGAAAGGGTATACCGGATTTCGAGTCCAGCGCGATCGATCACTCTGCCAACTCTCCTGGATTGCGGGTGCAAAATTACAACAAATTTCTGAAACGACCAAAATAATTCACAACTTTTTGCTAAAGAAGTTGCAGTTGGAGCATCAGGCCGTCGTGATAGGCGGTGCCATCATAGAGCCAGTCGCGCAATGTAGCGGTGTGCTGATAGCCCATAGACAGGAACAGATCGACAGCCTGTTTGTTGGCGAGGCTGACAATGGCGTAGAGCTGATGGATGAAGAGCACTTGTGAGGCGTATTTGTGGAGCTCGGCGAGTGCTGCCTGCGCATAACCCTGCGAGCGGTAGGGCTGCTGGATGACGATGCCCACCTCTGCACGCCGGTGACGCGGGTCGAAATTGATGAGGTCAAGAATGCCGATGACGTCGTGCTCAGCATTCTCGATGATGAGCCGCACCTGGCGGTCGGTATAGATGTCGCCTGCAGCATTGGCTATATAGTCGTGAAGGGTATAGCGCGAATAGGGTACGTTGGTCGCGCTGACGCCCCACAGCCGCTGGTCGTTCTCGATGGTGTAGAGCATGTCGAGGTCTTCGGGTTCCATCGCCCGCAGGTGTATGTCTGGCTTGTGGCTGTGTGTCATCGGATAATCTCGGTGGGTGTGATGATAGTTTTGCTGCTGCGGCAGTAGGTGCCGATGGTGATGCTTTTGTCGGCAAGACGTGCAGCATCGTCGATGACCTGCTGGAAAGAGAAGAAGTCGGTGTCGTAGACTACGCATGTGCCCGGCTCGATGTCGACATGTGGCAGGGGCAATTCGCGGGTGGTCTGGAAGCGCGCCAGCAGTCCTTTGCGTCGTGCCAGCTTGCGGCATTGCTCGATCATCGCTGCCGACCCGACGAAGAAATAGTTGGTGTCGGTATGGTCGCGCATGTCAAAGCCCAGCGAATGGCGCATGCGGTCGTATTGCATCCTGATGAGTGCGATGAAAGCACGGAAATAGATGGCTGTCTTGATGGGGATGGTGACGAAGAAGGATAGGTGGCCGTAGTGCTTGCGGAAGAAGATGAGCATGGCCTGATAGAACACGTGCACATAGCGGTAGCTGGACTTCTGGGTTGACTCACCCTTGTAGTGGACGATGCTGGCAGGCACGTACCAGTTTTCGAAGCCTCCCTTGAGGATGCGGTAGCTGAGGTCAATGTCCTCGCCATACATGAAGAAGTCCTTGTCGAGCAGCCCGATCTTGTTGAGTACGTCGCGACGGAGCATGCAGAAGGCTCCGCTCATGACCTCGATCTGTGCGGGCTGGTCCCAGGGCAGGTCACTGAGGTAGTAACGACGTGAGAATCCCATCATCTTCTGGAGCGATACCCAGGGTGTGGGCAGTCCGCGTCGTGACTCGCGTGCAATGGTTGCGTTGGAGTTGAACATCTTCACGCCGACGCCTCCTGCCTTGGGATGCTCGTCCATGAAGGTGATGACCTGTTGCAGGCTGTCCTCAGAGATGAACGTGTCGGGATTGAGCAGCAGCACGTATTCGCTCTCCGACTGGCGGATGGCGATGTTGTTGGCACGTGCGAAGCCGAGATTGTGCTGGCTCTCGACCAGGTTGACCTCGTCGCGGAACCGCTTGGTGACATAACGCACCGTGTCATCACGCGAGTCATTGTCGACCACGTAGATCTCGTAGTCGATG
>JAEEIS010000183.1 GCA_016281475.1 Bacteroidales bacterium | reverse complement strand
TGATATGGCTGTCGGCTAGTTCTTTGGTGCAGTCTAGGTTACGAACCATTCCATGACTTGTCAGCCGTGCTTTTTCGGTGCCGTACCACACCTTCGTGGGGGCTAGGTAGCGTATGCGCTGGCGCACTTGGTCGGCAAGGACGGTGTCGCACAGCACCTTCTCGAAGATGTCGATGTATTCCAGCAGCGTCTCTTCAGTGATGCCATAGCCTATCCAGTAGCGTCCCGTCTCAGGGTGTTGGGCATCGTAGACCGACTTCTGCACGATGTCCTTTGCCAATTTGTGTGCCAAGGCGGTATCGCCGTGGCGGTGTAGTAGCAGTATGTCTGATTGGTCGGGTTTCCGCTTAATGTTGGCATAGAGGCTGTCGCGCATGGTGTAGTACATCGGGTCAAGGGCGTATTGCGCATAGTGGTCGTGCACGGTACACCACATCATGGCACCCTGTTTCGAGTCGGGGTGTTGTTTCCAATAGCGGAACATCAGGCTGTCGACTATCTGCATGAAGCGTTGTATATTAAACGATTCGGGAATGCGCACGTGAGGACATTCGTTTTCAATCCGTATGAGAGTCATCAGGTAATCCAGTGAGTATATTTCGTTAAAGATATAGGTCTGATGCTTTAGGCAGGGCCAACCACCGCCGGGCAGCTGTATCTCCTCAAGAATACGTATCAGCGTGTCCACGGCATGGTCGTTGTGGTACACGGCTGCACAATAGAGCGAGTCGAAGATGTCGTCCAAAGATGCTGGATTGTATGTGTCCCAATCAAAGTATTTCGTCGCGCGGGATTGCAGGGTGCGGTAGTCGGTCTCTGTAAGTGAGTGGGTGTTGCCATGCAGGCGGGGGTGTCGCAGAATGTCTACGCCTGCCGTGTGCGCGTCAAGAACGCTGTCGCCACGCTGTGGGTCGCTGATGGTGAGGGTGTAGTCGCGATGCTTCGAGGTAAAGTGAAACAACGTGCGTGGTGCCGTGAGGGGGAACTGCGCCTGTGATGCTCCGGCGGGCAAGGCTGCGGTATACGGCCTACCTTTTGCCTTGGTGCCCTTGTAGAGGCTGACGGCCAGGTCACCCATGGTGGAATTGTCGATGCGGTCTATGCGGACATTCAAGGCAGTGCTGTCACCTGCATAGAGGAACGGCGGCACATTGGGCATCAGCATGATGTCGCGGTAGGTGGTAAAGATGTTGAATGTCCGTGCAATGGAGCCTTGCCTGTCCATGGCAACGCCGTCGAGCATCCAGCGGGCGAGGCGTTGGGGAGCGTTGAAACGAAGGTCCACTATGCCGTCGCGGTCGCTGTGCAGGTTGCCGAACCACGGCCCGTAGGGCGACAGGTCGGTGCGTAATATGCCCTTCGGGATTGCCTGATTGTATGCCTTGCCCAGCGGGGTGCCTTCTATCGTGGATGAGATACAATACAGAACGTCGAAGCCCGCAGTGCCTACCGATAGGAGGGACTCGACCATCGGCTTGTCGATGTAGTATTCCCGGTCTTGGAAGCGTCGGCTGCGGTTTAGTCTCTGTAGGGTGAAGAAAGACCGTTGCTTATCTTCTTTCCACCATGTGTGGTTCAGCCGCGAGCGGTTAGAGGTGAGCTCTTGGTCTTGGAATTTGCAGTTGTAGTTGAATGGCTCGTAGCCTCTGCGTCCAGAGAATAGTTCGTCGTATCCTAGGGCATCGTCGTAGGTGGTGAGTGCCAGTGCCGACTGCACGGGGTTGCCGAGCGAGTCGGTCAGCCGTAGCCGCCAGTGGACGGGGGCACCGGCGAAAAGCCGCTGCACATAGAAGTCGGGACTTTCAGGCGTGAGGCTAAAGGCTTTGGGTTCTATCCATTCCAGCTTCAGTTTTGGGAGTCGGGGTGACCATACTCGGATGTTGGAACTCCCGACAATCCGCTGCCCGTGGTGGTAGGTGATAACGGAGACACCCATTTCGCCCCTGTACCGTTGGTCGACGGGCAAGGCGATTTGGGCAAAGCCCTTGTCGAGGCACAGATGGCGGAAGAGGAAGATGCTGTCGTTGCGCGATATGAGCAGCAATGCCGAAACCTTCGTGGCGCTGCCCACACGCACTCGCATCGTATCACCGACGTGGTATTCGCTCTTCTCCACCGAGGCAAAGAGTGTCAGGCTGTCGAGCGGCATGGGGGCATCGAAGCCCAGGTGCGTTACTCGTAGTGTGTCGGGGTGTAAGTGCGGGTTGGCACAGGTGACAATGAAGCGTAGGTGCCCGTTGGGCAGGTCGATGGGCGGGACAAGGTCGGAGAGCGGTGTCTCTTTGGCGGGAATTTCCATGTCGCCCTGCCACACAACGGTGCTATTCTTTTCGGCCTCTATCGTGAGGCGGGCGGGAACGGCCAGATGGTCGTTGTCGAGGCTGCGGCAGCCGACATAGATGTCATCCAGCCCGCCGATATAGTTTTCATTATAGTTGAGGGGGATCATAATGCCCGGCCGGTAGGCGGTGCTGAGGTCGATGTGGCCGACTTGGTCGCCCACCGAAATCTTAAGCTCCTTTGTCATTGTCTCGCCTGCCGGGTCGGTGGCGGTGACGCTGAAATAGTATAAGGCATGCTCTCCGTCTCGGTAGGGAAGGTAGTCGTACTTAACGGGAACGAACCGGTAGCTGAAGCTGCCGTCGGGTCCTATGGGCAGCTGGCCCGAGCTGACGATGAATGACGTCCCCTCGTGTTCGTTGCCCACGTCTTTCGTCCAGTTTGCGTAGTCAAACGTCTGCTTCAGTGTGTATGACACTGTGGTGGGCGACACCGTGGCACCGCTGCGCGAGTTGACTAAGCCCTCGATGTGCACGGGCTGGCCATAGTGGTGGGTGTCGCTCGTGGTCTCTAGGGTCATGGACATGGTGGGCAGTTTATAGTCCTCTACCTTGAACCATGCAAGCCCTATTCTATCGTCGTCGTAGTTGTTGACTACAAGGGCAAGGTTGCCATTGTATTCCTTTGTCTCATCAAGCACTTGCGACAGGGCGATGCTCCCCTCGGCCCACCCCATGTCGTCGGTGGTGAGCAGGATGGTGGTGATGGTGTCGTACAATTTGCCGTCATTCATCACCACGCGGAAGGTGCTGTGCTGAACGGGGGTGTAGTTGGCCTTGCTGCCGGCGGCCTTTTGCTGCGCCATGAGGGTGAAGCGGAGCGTGTCGGAAAAGCGGTAGGTCTTGGCGTTGAGGAAGAACGACACCACCGTGTCGGCCCCTTCCTCCTCTTCTGCCAAGGCTCTAATTCTATGGAAGAACCAGTCGTCAATATTTTCTAGTGTGGCGGTATAGCCTTGGTAGGTGGTGCTGTAGGTGGGCTTGACGCCTTCGCCTAGGGGCATCAGTTTGCCGAAGTCGAAGCGTCCCAGGCTGTCGGTGACGGTGGTGAGGACGATGCTGTCGCCAGTGGGTATGCCATTCTGCGTCACTTTCCCCCGCAAGGTGACGGTGATGCCGCCGACAGGTTCGCCCGTGGAGGTGAGCAGCACTACGCCCTGTCCGCTTGTCCCTTGTATGGGCTCTATGGCGATAGGCTGGAAGGCGAAGGTGTACATGAATACCGAGGGCTCCCTGCCGTCCATGATAATCTCCGTATCGTTGTCAGGGTGGCCCATCATTGGTCCGAGCGACATGGGCTGTGCGTCGCCTTTCTTGTTGAGTCGGGCAGGGAATGGGCGGTCGGAGACCAGCAGGGCATACTTGTCCGCAGGCAATGAGGGAAAGCTGTAGCGGTTCTTCGTGCTCTTGTCTTTCGGTGGGGATACCTTCACCGCGAAGGAGTGCAGCACGGGCTGCGACAAGGCATATTCGAGGTGCTGCCGCTGTGGGAGCTCTTTCAATGTGTCGCTAATGGAGTGTATGATACGGATATACATCGTGGTGGTGCTGTCCCCGTCGTAGGTGAAGAAGGCCTCTTCGTCGGGAGATAGGATAGGGTTGATGTTGATGTCCAGGGCTGGGGAATGGCTTGCCTTGCGTACTGTCCCCCGATGCCAGCCGAGGGAGTAGTGGTGGAGGAATGCACGCAACTCGCGACACAGCGTCTGCCACCGCACCGAGGCGGTGTCGGCCTTTTGACTTATCAGGAATTGCGCCACCTCTTTCAGCAGTTGGAGCTTATGTCGCGCTGTGCCGCCTTGGGGAATGGTCATGGTGGCGAGATGGGTGGGGGCGCATAGGACGTTGTATAGGCTGTCGCTGTAGACGAAGTCGGTGCCGTTGAACAGCAGGCTGTTGCTCTCGATGTTGTGCACGGCGGCGTAGGCCACCGCCTCGTAGAGGGTGAGGTCGGCGTAGTCGTTCACCGTGTCGTGCCGCGTCAGATAGTCGTAGTCGGCTATCCGCTTGTTTTTTAGTAGCTTTATGGGATTGGAGAGTGCTTCCGAGGTGTGGCTCCAGATGCTGTCGGCCAGCCGCGAAGTGCACCACAGCCCATACACCGTGTCGGCCGGGTCGGTGTGGCATGGGGGGGTGCTTTCCGTCTCATGTGCACTTCGGCGGTTGAGAATCGCTGTGGCATAGATGTTGGCTATCAAGGTGTGGCACAGGGCCCTCTCCGCCGTGTCGAGGTAGGGCAGGGTGTGGCGGAACAGCGACTCATCGTTTTGTTTTGGAGGGTACGCCTTGCCTATTTCAGCCATGCTGTAGGCGGCCCGCAGCAGGTCGTAGGACCGGCCATGCTGTTTGGCATGGTCGTAGTTTTGCTGCAACAGGGTGTAGGCATCGGCGTAGGCCTTGGCCTTCACAAGCGAGTCGACGGTGCGCCACGGGGTCTGCGCCATGGTCGGCACGCAGAGCAGCAGGCTTATCAAGAGTAGGGTACACTTTCTCATAT
>JAEEIS010000182.1 GCA_016281475.1 Bacteroidales bacterium | reverse complement strand
CCGCTGCTACCGCTACACATTGCATGTGTAACCTCGTATCGGCCCCTGACGAGCCCCAGAGGCCGATTCTCTTTTACACATTGCACGTGTACCCCCTCCCAGACGCCGCGTATAGCCCCTTACACATTGCATGTGTAATACATCACCTGCATTCTACACCCATGTGTGGCACATTTCGTTCTACACATGTTATGTGTCCCCCCCACCCTCAGTTCCAGGCTGCGCCCTACACATATCATGTGTAATGTCCCATCAGCCACTCAGCGCCATGTGTGGCACATCTGCTACTACACATTGCATGTGTACCATAACGTATGGGCTAATACACATGTTATGTGTAAAAGCACAAACGCATTCCAGGCCACCAGAGAGCACATCTCCTACTACACATGTTATGTGTAGCGGGAACAGGCCCTCACTACTGAAGTCAGCCCTACTGGAGTCAACCTTCTCAGAAACCGGAAGTGCCCATACACATGCTATGTGTAGTATATATCATAACGCAAGGCATCGTTTAAGTTGTGAATATCCTGGATGATACTTGTTCATCAACAAGTTTGCAATTTTGTTCTTTTGCCACAGGGTCAACTGGTATACGGAATCAACATCGAACTGTGGAACATAAGTGTTGTCAATAAGAGCACAGAGATCCAGATCGTTGATGTTAAATACGGATTTTCGGGAAGTCTCGTTTCTCAGCATTTTAGCAAAACTATTGGCATCGCCAGAATACAGAGACCTCTCGAAATTATTCAGGGTAATCGGCAACATCGACCCATCGTCTTCTTCCTGTTCCCTGCTCCATTCCTCGGCACTTTTCCGGCTCATATAATAATTGAAGGCTCTTACGGTGCCATAGGCAGCTTCGACGGCAGCGACATCGACCACGGATTCTCTCAGAAAGACACCCTCTTCGCTCATTTTCCAACTGGGGTCGAATTCGGCCCTCGGCGACAAAACGCTTCGGATTTGTGCCGGGTTAAGGAGTTTTGGCGGGTAAAAGTTCTTTCCCAATTCCTTGCGGAAATAACAATTAATGGAGGAGTGTGGATACTCAAAGGGACTGCCCACGACACCATGATGCTGAGCATTACGCAAACTATATGAAAAAGCGGCAAGAGTATGGTTGGCGCCGATAAGTTCATCGTAAAATACACCCCGCTCTCCCAATGGGCCCTTGCGCTTGTATTTGTTATTGAAGAGTTTAGAGTAGGCATCGCGGCTTATCCGTATTATTTCCCAAGGGGCCTTGGTTCTACAGCAGGAGTGATGATGGTCGCTCATCGCCGTTTCAGTATAACAGGCGCTGTCTGTTTTGCATAATGCCGAGCAGAAGCAGTTGAACCAGGAGTTAATATCGTCCCGGTTTCTGAACAGGACTTCTTTGTGTGAGGAGAAGCTGATGTGATAGTTTGGCATAATCAGGGAATAGTTAATAAAATCGGGCAATGGTCTGATACTCCTCCCAAATATCGCGGCCCAGAATATGTTCTCAGGGGTTTTTGTCCGCCATGCGCTTTGTCGGGTACCATAAGAAAAGGGATGTAAAGGATTTCCAGGGCCGATGCCGGAATGCCGGTAACGAAACACAGGTCGATGAGCTCCCATTCACCCTCATAGCGAATCGTGCCCTGACCGCTCTGAAACAGCGGCATCGACAGATTCTCCATCGGCAGAATCCCGTATATGGCGTTGTCGGGCGTGTCGTTGAAATCGCCGATTGCCACAATGCGGGGGACATCGGCCCGTTTTAGCGAATCGACAAGATGGTTTAAGGCCGATACGGCCATCCGGCGCCGCGCGTCAGATTCTTCCGCGCCTCCATATTTCGACGGATGATGGTTAACCAGGACGGCGAGCGGCTCTCCTTCTTCGTCCATAAATGTTGCCAGCAGAATGTCCCGCGTGGCTAATATGGTTGTGTCTTCGTAGATATGGCATGCTTTGGAATCCAGCAGCGTTAGGAAGTTGCGCCGGTACAACAGCGCCACGTCTATTCCTCTGCTATCCGGAGAATCGTAGTGCACAATTTCATAATCCAGCTTCTGCAGGGCGGTCATCTGAATCAAGCGGCGAAGCACAAAGCTGTTCTCCACCTCGGCCAGGCCGATTATTTCCGGCGCACCTGCCCAAAGTATACCCTTGGCGATCGCGTTGCTCTTTGCCTGAAACCGCCTGCGGGTCCAATGCCTTGCCCCACGCGAAGAAAACTCCGCATCGGACACGCTGGTACTGTCGTTGTGCCAGTCGAAGAAGTTCTCCAGATTCCAGAACATAATGCGTGTCTCCCGTTGCTGCGGGATAATCACCGATGCTAGGAGGCATATTGCTGCGAGTACGTTTTTCATGCACACAAGTTAACGGAATATGCAATACACCTTGTTAAAAAACAGAAAAACTTTTTCTTTATACGAGGCGGTCTTCTAAAGAAAAAACTTTTGTTTAGAAAAAATAATTCTTAAAGCTTAAAGAGAAATGAGTGATTAAAGAGTGTGAGTAATGTATAAAGTATATGGCCGTGTGTTTAAAAAAAGATAAAACTAGATAAAGAAAAAAAGTCCGGCGGTGTTGAGAGTGCCATTTGTTTCGCTTTTTGGTGGCGACACATAACATGTGTAGAAAGCGAAGGGTTCCACGCGGCCGTAGAAGGCAGGTGGACCGTGACACATGCAATGTGTAGTGAGGTCTCCGTGGCTCTGGACGGGGGGTACACGTGCAATGTGTAACGGCGGATGTGGCCTGGGCGGCCCTAGAAGGCAGGTGGGCCGTGACACATGCAATGTGTAGTGAGGTCTCCGTGGCTCTGGACGGGGGTACACGTGCAATGTGTAACGGCAGATGTGGCCTGGGCGGGCCTGGAAGGCAGGTGGGCCGTGACACATGCAATGTGTAATGAGGTCTACGTGGCTCTGGATGGGGGGTACACGTGCAATGTGTAACGGCGGATGTGACCTGGACGGCCCTGGAAGGCAGGTGGGCCGTGACACATGCAATGTGTAGTGAGGCCTACGTGGCGGAAGGGTGGGGAAGACACGTGCTAAGACACGTGCAATGTGTAGCGTATTATTAAGGAAGAGAGGTTCGGGGAGGGATGGTGAAAGTGAGGAAAAATGATTATATTTGCGGATAGACCAAAACCAAGAACCAATATGAAAACAAAAATCCAGGAGAAATTCAAGACTTTGTTCGGCCAGGACGGTGTGTTCTATGCATCGGCGGGGCGTATAAACCTGATTGGCGAACATACCGATTATAATGGCGGATACGTGTTCCCGGGCGCAATAGACTGCGGAATCATGGCGGAAATCAAGCTAAACGGGACGCAGAAGGTGAAGGCCTTCTCGATGGACTACGACGAGTTTGTGGAGTTCGGCCTGGGCGAGGAAGACAAGCCGGAGCAGCAGTGGGCCAGGTACATCTTCGGTGTGTGCCGGGAAACCATCAAGCGAGGCGGCAAGGTGGAGGGTTTCAACACCGTGTTTGCCGGCGATGTACCCCTGGGGGCGGGCCTCAGCTCAAGCGCAGCCCTGGAGAGCACCTTCGCTTTCGCTCTGAACGATATCTTCAAGAACAAT
>JAEEIS010000181.1 GCA_016281475.1 Bacteroidales bacterium | reverse complement strand
CCCCACGCCTGCCAAAGGCCATTTCAGCACCCTAGTTATCCCTTTACATATTTTTTATTTACCTTCTATTTTGTTTCTATTTACTCTCTTCTTTGTTTATGTTACCTAAACAAAAGGTAAATAAAATCTAAACAAAAGGTAAACTAAATATAGGATAAATAAGGGTTCCGCAATGAAAGGAAACAGCGGCCTCCCATAGCATTAGGAGGCCTATTTTAGACAAATCATCGAACTGGCACCGAGGACTGACAAATTGGCAGTTCCCGTTGTTTGGTATAGTTATTGCTTTGGGGTGGCAGTGGAAATGCGTGAAGTATTAACACGATAACACGCTAGCGCATTGACACAATTAATTATGAGTAATAACAAATAAAACCAAATAACTATGAATCTGAACAATTTCACAATCAAATCGCAAGAGGCGGTACAGAAGGCGCAGGAGATAGCCATGGCAAAGCAGCACCAGGCCATCGAGACGAGCCATCTGCTGAAAGGACTGCTGAGCGAGGACGAGAATGTTACGCCATTCTTGCTGAAGAAGCTGGAGGTGAACGTGCCTCGGCTGACACAACAGGTGGATGCGATGCTGGAGACCCTGCCCCGTGTGAGCGGCGGTAGCCAATACCTTAGCAACGACGCCAACCAGGCGTTGGTGAAGGCTTCGCAGCTCGCCACCGAGATGGGCGACGAGTTCGTGAGCGTGGAGCATCTGCTGTTAGGGCTGCTTTCGGGCCGCGACAAAGTGGCTCAGCTGATGAAAGACGCGGGCGTGAGCGAGAAAGGCCTCAAGGCCGCCATCGCCGACCTGCGCAAGGGCAGCAAGGTGGGCAGCCAGAGCGCCGAGGAGACCTACAACGCCCTGAACAAATACGCCAAGAACCTCAACCAGCTGGCTCAGGCGGGCAAACTGGACCCCGTGATAGGGCGTGACGAGGAGATACGCCGCGTGCTGCAAATCCTCAGCCGCCGTACCAAGAACAACCCCATATTGATTGGCGAGCCCGGCGTGGGTAAAACCGCCATCGCCGAGGGGTTGGCCCACCGTATCGTGAGCGGCGACGTGCCTGAAAACTTGAAGAGCAAGACCATCTACAGCCTAGACATGGGCGCACTGATTGCGGGTGCGAAGTACAAAGGCGAGTTTGAGGAGCGGCTGAAGAGCGTCATCCGCGAAATCAACGAGGCCGACGGCGAAATCATCCTCTTCATCGACGAGATACACACCCTGGTGGGTGCCGGCGGTGGCGAAGGGGCAATGGATGCCGCCAACATACTGAAGCCCGCCCTGGCCCGTGGCGAACTGCGCGCCATCGGTGCCACCACGCTGGCTGAGTATCAGAAGTATTTCGAGAAGGACAAGGCTTTGGAACGCCGTTTCCAAAGCGTGCTGATTGACGAGCCCGACGTGGCCGACACCATCAGCATACTGCGTGGACTGAAAGAGCGCTACGAGGTGCATCACAAGGTGCGTATCAAGGACGAGGCCATCATTGCCGCCGCCGAACTGAGCCACCGCTATATCAGCGACCGTTTCCTGCCCGACAAGGCCATCGACCTTATCGACGAAGCGGCGGCCAAGCTACGGTTGGAGATTGACTCGGTGCCAGAGGAGCTGGACGAGATAGAACGCCGCATACGCCAGTTGGAAATCGAGCGCGAGGCCATCAAGCGCGAGAACGACCAAGACAAGCTGTCGCAGCTGGGCAAGGAGATAAGCGAACTGGGCGAGCAGCGCAACGAGATGAAGGCACGTTGGCAAAACGAGAAGAACATAGTGGAAAGCATTCAGGCCGAGGTGAAGAACATCGAGAGCTACAAGTTCGAGGCCGAACAGGCCGAACGTGCGGGCGACTATGGCAAAGTGGCCGAACTGCGCTACGGACGTATCAAGGAGGCGGAGAAACATGTGGCCGACCTCAAGGAGCAACTGAAACAGATGCAGGCCGACAACGCCATGATAAACGAGGAGGTGGATTCGGAACAGATAGCCGAAGTGGTCTCCAAGTGGACGGGCATCCCCGTGACCCGAATGATGCAGAGCGAACGCGAGCGGCTGCTACACATTGAGGAGGAACTGCACAAGCGCGTGGTGGGACAGGACGAGGCCATCAGCACCATTGCCAACGCCATACGCCGCAGCCGTACAGGACTGAGCGACGGCAAACGGCCTATCGGAAGCTTCATCTTCCTAGGCACCACCGGCGTGGGCAAGACCGAGCTGGCAAAGGCACTGGCAGAGGTGCTGTTTGACGACGAGGAGATGATGGTGCGTATCGATATGAGCGAATACCAGGAGCGGCACAGCGTGTCGCGACTGATAGGAGCGCCTCCGGGCTATGTGGGCTATGACGAGAGCGGCCAACTGACCGAGGCAGTGCGCAGAAAACCCTACAGCATAGTGCTGTTCGACGAGATAGAGAAGGCACACCCCGACGTGTTCAACATCCTGCTGCAGGTGTTGGAGGATGGCCGACTGACCGACAACAAGGGCCGTACGGCCGACTTCAAGAACACGGTCATCATTATGACCTCCAATATGGGCAGCGACATCATCCGCGAACGACTGGAAGGCAGCAGCGTCATCTCGCAATACGAGCTGGACGAGACCAAGAAGGCGGTGATGGAAATGCTGAAGGAAAGAATACGTCCCGAATTCCTGAACCGTATCGACGAGATAATCATGTTCAGCCCGCTGACGAAGAGCCAGATACGCGAAGTGGTGAAGATACAGCTGGCACTGGTGTCGAAGATGTTGGAGAAGAACGACATCCTCATCAGCGCCACCGACGAGGCGATAGACCACCTGGCGGAGATAGGTTACGACCCCGCTATGGGCGCAAGACCGGTGAAGCGGGTCATACAGAAGGAGATACTCAACGAGCTGTCGCGCGAGATACTGGAAGAGAAAATCAAGACCAACGACACCATCATCATCGACGTGATAGACGACCAGTTTGTCTTCTACAACCCGAAATAAAAATGAGACTTTCTCCAATCTTGGCGAAAGGGTGAAAAATGAGAGTCGGCAGGCGCATCCTGCCGGCTCTTATTCTTCATTTTTCATGCCCCAGAGTGCAAGCAACTGGGCACAAGCGATACTAATAGCTAAGACAAAAGAAAGGAACTGACAGTGAGGTGTTAGTCTTTTGTTAAAAAAAATATTCGCTATATGAAAAAAAATATGTACTTTTGCAACTTAGAAATCAACATAAAATGAAACGCAACGTTCTAATCTTAACTGCACTATGTATGCTGAGTGGCAGTCTGTTGGCACAGACATTGGCCTTCGACGACATCGGCATGAAGTATGGATATAAAAACAGCAACGGCATCTGGCAGATACCTCCACGCTACCAGGTGGCGTTCGCATTCCAACACCAGGAGCGCAAATTTGCCGTGGTGAAGTACGACGGACGGTGGGGCTGCATCGACGATGCTGGCAACATGATAGTCCGCAATATCTTCAAAACACAAGAGGAGGCACAGGAGGCTGGCGACCACTGGTACAGCGCCGAGGAGCCCGGCAAGTGGATCTACCCCGCCGAGAACCCTGCCGACCATAAGTGGGGATTTGTGAACTACTACGGCAACTGGAAGTACGAGCCCGCCTACGAGGGCGCAGGCAAGTATTTCGGCACCGACCCCATGAGCTTCGCCCCCGTGAAACTGGATGGCCGCTGGGGCTGCATCGACGCAAAGGGAATATTGATTATCAACAACATATTCGTGTCGATGGAGGATGCCTACGAGGCCGGACACCAGTGGATAGTGGGACGCCACTACGACACATGGCGCATCAGCGTGCCCAACCCGCAGAACGAGAACCAGTGGGGCATAGTGAACTATCTGGGACGCTGGGTGGTGCAGCCGCAATATGCCATGATACGCCAGTTTGCCAACGAGCACAACTATATCTACACCCAGGCGTTGAAGAACGACCGCTGGGGCAACATCGACCGTAATGGCAACGTCATCAGTGAGTTTATCTTCAGCCATGAGGACGACTGCGTGTATGCCCTGTCGCAGATAGAGCATGGCCGCGACATGGATGCCTGGCGGCTGCCCGAGATGCGCACCGACACCAACCTATGGGGCTGGGTGAAAGCTGACGGCAGTTGGGCGATACAACCGATATACCTTGATGTGTCGCACTTCACCAACGACACAGGCCTGTTTGCCACCGCCAAGTGCGAGAACGGGCTGTGGGCAAGCATCCACGAGGATGGCCGACTGCTGTCGAAGCCCGTGTTTATCCTCTCCAGCGAGGCACAGAAGGCTGGACAGGAGTGGGACGACAACGAAAAGGGCATTGAGGAGGCCGAACTGGGACACTGGCTCTACCCGATACAAGAGGCTGGCACCGGCCACTGGGGCTATGTGGACTTTGAGGGCGAGTGGGTCATCCTGCCGCGACTGGAGGATGCCAAGCCCTTTATCCAGACATGGAACAACCGCGTCGCCCCCGCCAAGGAGGAAGGCCGTTGGGGCTGCATCGACCATACGGGCCAGTTTGTGGTGAAGCCTATCTACAACAACTCGGCCGATGCCTATGTGGCAGCACGCAACTGGGCTGGCAAACGCAAGTTTTAATCTAAATAATTCTGAATAATCCGATTATTCTGAATTATCCGACAATGGACTATATTATCCAAAACGGCACTATCGTCAACGAAGGGTCCCTGGAGACACGGGACCTTTTCATACATGATGGTCGTCTGGTGGCTGACGAAAGCAGGCTGCGAAAGCCGCAACTGTTTGACGCCAAGGGCTGCTATATCCTGCCTGGCATCATCGATACCCACGTCCATTTTCGCGACCCCGGATTCCCTGAGAAAGCTGACTTTGCTACCGAGAGCCGCGCCGCACTGGCAGGCGGAGTGACCTCAGTCATCGACATGCCCAACACTAAGCCGCAGACCACCACGCTGGAGACCTTGGAGGAGAAAGAGGCGATAGCCGAACAGAAGAGCGCGGTGAACTACGCCTTTATGCTGGGCGCGACCAACGATAACATCGACCAGCTGATCTCCATCCCGACAGACCGCTACGCTGCCATCAAGCTTTTCTTAGGCAGCAGCACGGGCAATATGCTGGTAAGCAGAGAGACGGCGTTGGAAAAACTATTTAAGGACAGCAAGAAACTAATTGTCGCCCACTGCGAGGAGGAGTCGATCATTGCCGCCAACCTGCGCAACTACAAGTTGGAGTTTGCCGGCACCGAGAACGAGACTGCCTCCCTGCACCCCAAGATTCGCAACACCGAGGCATGCTTCATTTCGACTTACAAGGCGGTGGAACGCGCCCGCAAACATGGCACGCGGCTCCATATCGCCCATATCAGCACCGCCACCGAGCTGTCGCTGCTGAGCAATAAGGATTTGGACGAAAAGAATATCACCGCTGAGGTAACACCTAACCACCTGTGGTTTGACGACCGCGACTACGCTACCCTTGGCAACCAAATCAAATGCAACCCCGCCATCAAAAGCAACGACGATAGGCTGGCACTGTGGAGTGGCCTGATTGACGGCACCATCGACACCATCGCCACCGACCATGCCCCACACACATGGGAGAGCAAGCAGCAACGCTACTTCGACGCGCCGGGCGGCATCCCCAGCATCCAGCACAGCCTGCAAATGATGCTGGAAGGGTTCTTCAATCCCACAGCGTTGGAGCGCGACGACCACGACGAAGTGCTGCGCGAGTGGCTGCCCCTTCTCGTGGAGAAGATGTGCCACAACCCCGCCACCATCTTCGGCATCGAGAGGCGCGGTTTCATCCGTCCCGACTACTATGCCGACCTAGTGATTGTGGAGAAGGGCGAGACGCACATCACCCACGACAGCATCCTCTACAAATGCGGCTGGAGCCCCCTCGAAGGGCAGACACTCCACACCCGCATACGCCAAGTGTTCCTCAACGGTATGCCCGCCAACCAGTCCACCGCAATGCCCTTGACCTTTGAAAAATGAATGATGAAAATTAAAAAGTACCTATTTATATTTAGTTTGTCACTTTTGACCATCCTGTCTGGTTGCCAAAACGACTACCAGAAGCAGCTTAAGTTGATGGTCGAAAGCCTCAACAACCAATGCCCTATCCCCCTCGGAGCCATGGGACACATGACCAAGGCTTCGTATGACGGCACCACCGTCACCTTCTACTACCAGCTGACAGGTGTATACGATGCCGACTCTTTTGAGCAGAACAAAGACAGTTTCCACCAGTACATGCTTGACAACTATCGCAGCAACAGCGACGATACTTTCCGCCAGCTGCTGCAGGCCATTGTCGGCGCCGAAGCAGACCTCGACGTGGTCTTTGCCCTCGAGGATGGGAGAGCGGTCACACACCATTTCACCTGCGCCGAGCTGTCGGACAACATGCCCTCCTACGTCAGCGACCCTGAGACATACCTCCAGTCCGTGCTCCAATCCACACGCCTGCAACTGCCTCTCAACTACGCCGAAGGCATGATTTGCACACGCATCGAGCTCGACAGTGCCTATTTCACCTACTACTTCGACTGCGACGAAGACCAATTCGACATCAACGAGATGAAATTCAGCGCGGAACAGTACCACGAAGCCGTGAAGGATATGCTCACCGCCAGCAGCGACCCATCCTTTGTGAGGATGATGAACATGCTCAAAGCCACCAACCGAGGTCTGCGCTACCTCTACACCGGCACCACCAGCGGCAAGGAAGCCGTCGTCACCATCGAATCAGAAGAACTAATATAAATTGAAAGTTGAAAATTGAAAATTAGCTGACGCGCCAGCCGTCCCCTCTTGAGAGGGGTACCGCGAAGCGGGGGGGTATGTTCCCTAAACCCTAGACATATCGACATATCAACATATCAACATATCAACATTAAACATACCATGAAAAAGTTTATCCTAACCCTATTGACCCTAGTATTGATTGCCGGCACCGCCACCGCAGGCGGCCGCAAGAAAGTTATCGACCCCGACAACCTGCCCAAGCCCGCCATCGAGCTCATACAAAAGCACTGGCCTTCGTGCGCCATCGACTTTGCCTACATCAACGGCAAGGAATACGAAGCCCTGCTGACCGACGGCACCATCATCCAGTTCGACTCTAAAGGCATCTGGAAAGAGATGAAATGCACCGACGGCCTGCCCGTCACCCTCGTGCCTGGCTACATCACCCGCTATGTTGTCGAACGTTTCCCCAAGCAGCTCATCATCGACTGCGAGAAACTGAAAGGCGGCTACGAAGTGACCCTCACCAACGGATTGGAAATCCAATTCGACCTCCGCGGCCACGTCACCCACGTGGACGAATAATCTCCTTATAAGCTAAAAGAGTCCGCGAAAAGCCGCTTGACGGCCTTGCAACCTCATCCAAGCTCTATTTGATGAGGTTTTTGTTTTATACAACATTTGACGAAATCTTCAACCTCGAAGAAACATTTTCGCACTTATCGGATGGTGTATAAAACGTACTTCCATACCACAGCTTAGGGGCTCATTTTTTGAAACGCTTGTATAGCAAGAGTTCGGGGTCTTCCCCATTCTCACCATACGTGCAGACGAGCACAAAGGACGGGCCGGCCACTACACCAAAACAACGGCCATTCCCAGCACCTTCTATCTGATTGCCAAGATAGACACTCCCATCGTCTAAAAAGGGCACGCAGCATCCGCTCGGAAGAGGATAAGCCAGATTTACGTAGGCACCGCTCAACAGATTCAAATCGGACACATGAAGACCAGAAACACCTGATGCATTGATTTCGGCAATCAAGTCTCTCTTCAACGAAGAGAAGACCTCTAAGCCTTCCGATTTAACCAACTCGGCGGCAAAGCACCTACCGCCACAAGGATGCCCATCGCTGTCCTTACAGCCAGGGCACGCACTACCCCTTTGGGTACAATGGGCGCAACAGCCAGTCTCGCAAAAGGTATTTATTTCCATAGTGATACAAAGATTTATAATATAAGGCCGTCCTAGCAAAGGGCGACCTTATATTTATGAACTGTCTTGGATAATTATTTCTCAAGGCGAATACGTGCGTCAACGGCGGTGACGTAGCGCGGGTTGCCAAGCAGCGGGTTGAGGTCCATCTCCACAATCTCGGGAGCAGCCTGCACCAATGCGCTCACGCGCGCCACCTGTTCGGCATAGAGGTCGATGTTCACGGGTTCCTGTCCGCGCACACCTTGCAGAATCTTGTAGCCGCGCAGTTTGGTGAGCATCTCCTTCGCCTCGGCGGCCGTAATGGGAGCCAATGCGCTTTGCACGTCCTTCAGCACCTCGATGAATATGCCGCCCAGACCGAAGAATATCTGGTGTCCGAATTTGGGATCCTTGATAGCACCGATGTAGACATCGGTACCATCCAGCATGGGGTACATTTCCACAGCGTAAGTCTCGGGAATGACGATAAGGCGATTGAACTCCTTCTCAACAGTCTCGAGGTCTTTCACGCCGAGGGTCACGCCGCCCACGTCGCTCTTATGCAGCGGGCCGACCACCTTCATCACCAGCGGCACATCCTTGCTGCAGCCGACTTCCTTGGCGAAGGCGATAGCATCTTCCACCTTGTCGACCTCGACACTCTTCTTGCGGCTGATGCCGGCGGCATCCAGCAGCTCGTTGTAGTCGGCAATCTCCATGTAGCCGCTCTTGCAGCGGTCGACGGTCTTACGGATGCGCTCCACGTCGATGGCAGGCTGCTCCACCTGCTCGGGCTGCGGCTTCGGAGTGTTGTAGACCTTGCAGAGGGCGTTGCCCAACACGCACTCCTCGGGGAAGTTGATGCGGCCACGGTCGATAAACTCCTGAATCTCTTCCTTCACATTGATGATGGAAGGCAGCACAGGGAAGATGGGTTTCTTGCAGGTCTTCATCTTCTCGTCGAGGAGTTTGTACACCTCGCGGTTCGAGAACAGTCCGGGGCTACCGAAGATGACCACCGAGAAGTCGATGTCCTCGTAGTCGTTCTCCACTGCGTCAAGGATATAGCCCAGTTGCTCGGCGGTGCCGGTGGCGAGGAAGTCGATGGGGTTGCCCACCGACGAGCCTGCAAACAGTTTCTCCAGCAACGCGGGGCTGGCAGGATGGTCTTTCAGGCTGGGAATCTCCATGCCGCCATTGCTGAGCACGTCGGTCAGCATCACGGCGGGACCACCAGCGTGGGTCACCACGGCGCAGCGGTTGCCCTTCAGCTCAGGATACATGAACACGCCGCACACGGTGGTCAGTTCCTGACGGTTCTGGCAGCGCACGATACCCGCCTTGCGGAACAGGGCATCCACAGCTGCATCGTTGGTTGCCAACGCGCCGGTGTGGCTCGAGGCGGCACGGCTACCGGCCGCGCTGCCACCGCTCTTAATGGCTGCGATATGGCAGCCCTTGTTAATAAGGCTGCGGCTATGCTTGAGCAGACGCTGCGGGTCGCCGACCTTCTCCATGTACAGCATGATGACGCGCGAAGATTTCTCTGGGTCGAACGTCTCGTCCAAGTGTTCCAGCACATCCTCGATACCCAGCTGAGCGCTGTTACCCACAGCCCACACGCTGTTGAAT
Organism: Bacteroidales bacterium; assembly: GCA_016281475.1. The sequence continues at coordinate 2,663 of JAEEIS010000181.1, read as the reverse complement.
GTCAAACCATTTGTGATACCGTACTCCTTGATAAACACTGCCGTTGCACCCGAGCCGGTGATGAAGTCCACACCGTGGGGGTCGAGTGTTGGGATGGGGGTGTCGAAGCAACCCGCATAGTTGGTGTTCAGGAAGCCCGTGCAGTTGGGGCCGATAAGCGAACCGCCCACAGCGTTGATGCTGTCGACGATGTGCTTCTCAATGGCGGCACCCTCGGCGTTCTCCTCCGAGAAACCCGCACTGATGATGATGAAGCCCTTGGTACCCTTCTGCTGGGTGAGCACGTCCACAGTCTGGGCGCAGAACTTGGCAGCGATGCAGAGGATGGCGCAGTCCACCTGCGGCAGGTCCTCTACCTTGGTATAACATTTCACGCCCTGCACCTCGGTCTCCTTGGGGTTGACGGCATACACCTGCCCTTTGAAGTTGCTCTCCAGCAGATTTTTCAAAGCCTTACCACCAGGCTTGTGAATATCGGACGACGCACCGCAGATGACGATGCTCTTGGGATTTAAAAGTTCTTTTGCTATCATAAATATTTTCGGATTATTCAGACGATTCTGATTATTCGGATAATTCTGATAATTATTTATTTTCGGGCATAGCAGCCAATGCGGCAATCAGATAGTCGAAGAACTTCTTCGAGCTCTCGATGTTGGCGCGCTCGTCGGGGCTGTGGGGGCTCTGCAGTGTGGGACCGAACGAAATCATCTCCATGTCGGGATACTTGCCGCCCAGCAGGCCGCACTCCAATCCGGCGTGGATGGCCACTACGGCGGGTTCTTTCTTATACAGTTTCTTGTAGGTAGCCTTCATGGTCTTCAGCAGGCCGCTCTCCATGTTGGGCTTCCATCCGGGATAGGCACCCGTCAGCTGGCACTTGCCACCTGCCAATTCGGCGAGGCACACCAGACGCTCAGCCAAAGCCTCCTTGGCGCTGTCCACAGAGCTACGCAGCAGAGCCTTGATGGTGAAATTCTTGCCGTTGGTGTTCATAATGGCGAGGTTGAGCGAAGTCTCCACCAAGCCTTCCATATCCTTGCTCATGCGGATGACACCGTTGGGGGCAATCATCACGGCGTTGATAATCTTCTGCGTGTCGGCCTCGGTCATCACCTTCGGGGTCATGCGGATGGGCTCCAGTTTCATAAAGAAGTCGGGTTCCACTTTGCCCAGTTCCTTCTTCACCCAGCCAGCCACCTTCTCCAACTCTGCCACGATGCAGTCCTTGTGAGCCTTAGGCATGGCAAAGGTCAGCGTAGCGTCGCGCGGGATGGCGTTGCGCATATTGCCGCCGTCGATACTTATCAAACGGATGCCGCACTCGGCAACCCAGCGAATATGGCGGAACATCAGCTTGTTGGCGTTGGCACGACCTGTGTTGATTTCCATGCCGCTATGACCGCCCTTCAAGCCGCCGATAGTCAAGCGCATGGCGCAATACTTCTCGGGAGCCTTCTCTGTGGTGTAAGGGATGGTGATGGTGGCATCGATACCGCCGGCGCAACCCACATACAGTTCGCCCTCGGTTTCGCTGTCGAGGTTCAGCAGGTATTTGCCCTTCAACTCACCTTTCTTCAAGCCGAATGCACCGGTCATACCAGTCTCCTCGTCGGTGGTGATAAGGGCCTCGATAGGACCGTGCTTGATAGTCTTGCTCTCCAGCACTGCCATTGCAGCCGCCACGCCCAGACCATCGTCGGCACCCAGCGTGGTGTCGCAAGCGTACACCCAGCCGTCGACTATCTTGGTCTCGATGGGGTCTTTCTGGAAATCAAACACCTTGCCGGCACGAGCCTGTGGCACCATATCCATGTGCGCCTGCAGCACCACGGGGCAAACGTTCTCCATGCCCTTGGTGGCAGGTTTCGACATAATCACGTTGCCGACCTTGTCGACGCGGCACTCAATCTTACGCTCTTTTGCCCACTTCACAAGAAAGTCGCGAACGACCTCTTCATGTTTCGACGGACGGGGACAACGGGTGAGGTGATAGAAGTTACCCCACAATTCTTTTGGTTCTAAGTCTTTTATATTCATAATATTATAGTGTTAATTGATTTACAAAGGCATCTGCGAAGATACGAATAATTTTTGAATTATTCGTTAAAAAAGCGAATTATTGTTCAATGTTTAACGTTCAAGGGTCGTACTGTTTTTTTCCGAAACCCTCAGTGTGGATACACACAGTACACATTTACACCAACTTGGCGACATTTTCATCTACCTCAAATAATCCCTCTTACAAACTCCTGATAATTCTCTGGGCTAACCACCTCGAAAGTATGGTCGGGATAATTCTTGGCGAATGTCTCCGTCAGCCGAGGCTGCTTGGCTTTGCTCCACTTAAACTCGTAGGCATGAAGTACCCCGTCAATATCCTCAACATAATCCACCTCCTGCTGCAGCTGTGTCCGCCAAAAATAGCTCTTTCCATAAAACGAACTATATGCGTTATGCTTCAGCCTCTCGCTAATCACATAGTTCTCCCACAACGCACCCACGTCCGAACGCAGCCCCAATGCCTTGTAATCGCCAATCACCGCATTGCGCACCCCGTTGTCCCAAAAATATATCTTCCGACTCTTCTTCAACTCCGATCGCACATTACGGCTGAACGACCGCAGGTGGAACACAACAAACGACTTCTCCAGCAAGTCAAT
>JAEEIS010000025.1 GCA_016281475.1 Bacteroidales bacterium | reverse complement strand
GGTCATGCTACAGCAGCCGGATTGGGTGGCGATTATAACAACACTTCGGGTGGAAGCATCACCATCAATGGCGGCGTGGTCATTGCCGAGGGCGGAGTTTTTTCCGCAGGCATAGGCGGTGGTGTAAGCGACTCAGACCAGACTGGTTTATGCGGCGATATCGTCATCAATGGCGGTCAGGTAACTACAGGTTCTAGCATTGGGTTCTTTGGGATTGGTATTGGACCTGGATATAGAATTCTTGGAGGACCTACTAAGAGCGGAACGCTGACCATCGGCTGGACCAACCCCAACGACTTCGTCAAAAGCATCGGTCACATTTATAGAGGAGAGACTTTTTTGAATAGCGTTACTTTTGTCGAGGGCAAACGATTCTTCATTGATGGCACACAGACCATCGCCACTGCCGCAGACATCGAAGGCAATAAGATTGTACCTGCCATGACGACTGTCATTAATGGCTACGTCGAAGGCAACGACGGTTGGGCCTTCATCGCTTCGCCAGTAGTTGAAAACATAGCTCCTTCGACGGTCGGTAACCTCCTTGGTAATGTGATTCCAGAGTCAAATCCAGTGCAATACGACTTCGACCTCTACCGCTTGAATCCGAGTAGTGTCATGTGGGAGAACTACCATCAGCACAACACACAGGAGGATCCTTTCATGCTCGTCAACGGCCAAGGCTACCTCTATGCCACCAGGGAAACCAAGACTTTGATGTTCCCCGGCACCTACAACACCGGCACAGAGAAGGTGATTGAGGACTTGCCTAAAGGCTTCAACCTCGTGGGCAACCCGTTCATTGTGGAGGCTTACGCAAACAGAAGCTATTACAAGATGAATGCCGTAGGCGATGATATTGAAATTGTTGAAAACTATGCTGAAAACCCAATACCAGCCTGCACAGGCGTTGTGGTGAAAACCGAGACCGCAGGTGAAAGCGTCACCTTCAGAACTTCGGCGCCAAATCAGCAGTCGTCAGCCAATAATGGCAGTTTGCAGATGACTCTTGTGAAAGGCAGCCTCGACACCCGCGACGCGAAGGTGCACGACAAGGCCATAGTGAGCTTCAACGAAGGCAGCAATCTCGAGAAATTTGTCTTCAATTATGAACACGCTAAGCTGTATATTCCGCAGAACGGACAAGACTACGCCATCGCCCACAGCGACCAGCAAGGCGAAATGCCGCTCAACTTCAAGGCCGCCACAAACGGCGAATACACGATTGCGGTCAGCCACGAGAACGTGGAATTAGGCTATTTGCACCTCATCGACAACCTCGCCGGCACCGACGTGGACTTGCTGCAAACGCCGAGCTACACCTTTACCGCCAGAAATGATGACTACGCCTCACGCTTCCGCTTAGTGTTCGTGTCCAACGACGCCCAACTTGGTGGCGAGGGCAGCGACGACTTCGCCTTCATCAGCAACGGACAAATCATCCTCACTGGTGTAACCGGCAACAGCGTGCTGCAAGTCATCGACCTCACTGGCCGCGTGCTCGCCTCCTACAAGGGCGCCAACCGCATCGGCACGAGCGGACTGGTCGCCGGAGTTTATGTTTTGAGAATCATCAACGGAGACGATGTGAAGACTCAGAAAATCGTTATCAAATAATATTTTAGAATTTATAGATATGAAAAAGTTAGCATTAACTCTCGCAATCATCCTCGGCATCGCCCTCGGCGCATCAGCCCAAAACGGCGGCCTGTTCGGCAAAGGTCCAAGCAGGGACATGGACTATGAATACGGCACCCGTGAAGGCGAAGGTCCCATGATCAACTTGCCCGGCTCGCACGGCACTACCAACGATGAGTCGGCCCCATTGGGCGGCGGCATTGCCCTGCTTACCGGCCTTGGCGCGGCCTACCTTGTGGCCAAAAAGCGCAAAAACACCAAGCGCGGCGCCATGATGGCGCTCCTCGCCCTGCTCGCCTTCGGGCCGACGGCTTGGGCACAGAACAACTGGGATGAAGTCTATGCAATGACGCAGACCACCTCGGCAAACTGGACGGCCCTGAATGCAGGCTTCACTACGGGACAGACGCTCGGCAGTGCGGGTAACACGACGTACTATTACGCCAATTCGGACCTCAGTTTCACCAACAGCAACGCAGGCGGCAGCGGCCTTAAAATTCAGGGCACGGTGTATCTCTACGTGCCTGAGGGCGTGACCCTCACCTGCACGGGCGCCAACGCCAACGGACAGACTGGCGCCGGCGCGGGCATCGAGCTGGCCTCAGGCAACACCCTCTATCTCCTCGGCGGCGGCACGGTGAATGCCACGGGCGGCAACGCTGCCAATGGCGGCAGCGGCGGCACAGGCGGTGACGCAACAGGATCTAATGGTGATTGGACCCAAACAGGTGCGGGTGGCACTGGTGGCACTGGTGGCGGCGGCGCCGGTGCAGGCATCGGCACACGCGGTGGTGCTGGCGGCAGCGGCGGTAGCGGCGGTGCTGGCTATAGGTATGATGACGGTGAAGAGGATGATGCGCAAAATGGAACCAATGGTTCTGCAGGTAGTGCCGGTTCTACCGCTGGCGCGATGGGCAATCTCTATTGGCTCCAGTCTTTCGTCCATATGACTGCCACGGGCGGCAGCCAAGGAACAAGCGGTGGTAGTGGCGGTCAGCGTGGCCGTGGCTATGCATACGATGGATATAGTTATAACGTTTCTGTAGCCGGTGGCGGCGGAGGTGGCGGCGGCGGCTTCGGCGGTGCAGCCAGCAACATCGGTACCGGTGGCCCCGGCGGCGGTGGCGGCGGCGGCGGAGCCGGCGGCGCACAGGATTGGAAGCCCAATTCTACCGGTGGATTTTATGTAGTAACTGCCTACGGAGGCAAAGGCGGTCAAAATGCTAATGGTGAATATGCTGCCGATGGTACAGAAGCTGCCACTAATGAAACTGCGAACAACCAAGGCTGGGTCACTGTCGAGAACGGCAGCGCTGATAGCTGGTATCCTGCAAGTGGTTGTACTTTTGGCAATGGCGGCAGCGGTGGCGCCTGTGGAAATACCAGCACCAGTATTACCATAGTCACCAGCGAGATGACCACTATGACCTCGGGCATCTATACGGTATTAACGGATGTCACCATCTCAAATCGTATCACCATCGAAGGCAACGTCGTGCTGAACCTCGGCGAAGGTGCCACCCTCCATGCTCCCAAAGGCATCGATGTGAGCAGTGGCAATAGCCTGATCATCAACGGCCCGGGCACACTGACCATCGACGGCTGCGACAGTGATAAGGCGGGTATCGGTGCCCAGAATGTGGGCACGCTCACCATCAATGGCGGTATCATCAACGTAAGAGGCGGAGCAAATGGAGCAGGCATCGGTGGCAACGCGTGGAACGAAGGTGGCGGCACCATCACTATCAATGGCGGCATCGTGAATGCCAATGGTGGTTATGGCGCCGCCGGCATAGGCGGCGGTATAAGCGGCGGCAACACCTATAACAATGGACAAGGAACAGGCATGTGTGGCAACGTTTACATCTATGGCGGCCAAGTGACGGCCGTTGGTGGATCTAAGGCTGCAGGCATTGGCCCGGGTGTGTGTACTGATATTTTTTGTTTGCACCCCCCAATTAGCGGCAATCTCACCATCGGCTGGACCAATCCTGAAGATTTCCTCTATAACAGTGGTTTCTACTCTCAAAACGGCAGTTACTACAATCAAACATTGAGCGGCATCAGCTTTGTCGAAGGCAAGCAATTTATCATCGAGGGCCTTGGCGAGATTGCCAATCCATCCCCCCCCACCAACTTCGGCTCCAGGAAGATACTTCCTCTCGTCGACCAGGCCACGGCGCTTCCAGGCTCGGGCTCTCTGAGCGACCCATACCGCATCAGCAACCTCTCAGACTGGATGAAACTGGCTGTCAACGTG
>JAEEIS010000180.1 GCA_016281475.1 Bacteroidales bacterium | reverse complement strand
TAGTTAAAAATAGTGGTTATATGAGTTTTTTTTCGTTTCTTTGCACCCTGTTAAACTCAAAAAATTAAATAAACATGTCTGAAATTGCAACGAAAGTAAAAGCTATCATTGTTGATAAGCTCGGTGTTGATGAAAAAGATGTCACGCTCGAAGCCAGCTTCACTAATGATCTTGGTGCCGACTCTTTGGACACTGTCGAACTGATTATGGAGCTCGAAAAGGAATTTGATGTTCAGATTCCCGACGAGGAGGCTGAGAAGATTGTCACTGTCGGCGATGCCGTCGCTTTCATCGAGAAAGCTCAGAACTAAATTTCTCTTTCATTCTCCCGAATGGATTTGAAACGAGTTGTAATCACTGGTCTAGGCACACTTACTCCTATTGGCAACAATGTTTCTCAGTTTTGGGATGCTCTGTTGAGAGGAGTAAGTGGAGCCGGCCTGATTACAAGGTTCGACACCACTAACTTTAAATGTAAAATTGCTGCTGAGGTCAAAGATTTTGACCCAGCGGTTTTTTTTGACCGTAAGGAACTCCGCAAGATTGACCTCTTTTCCCAATACGGCATGGTCGCGGCCGATCAGGCAATCCTCGATGCTGGACTCGACATCGAGCATCTCGACAAAGACCGTGTAGGTGTCATCTTTGGCACCGGAATGGGGGGCAGCAAGACCTTTCAGGACGAGATGGTCTCTTTTGCCGAGGGTCACAAGATTCCACGTTTCAGCCCGTTCTTTGTCACCAAGACCATCACCGATATCTGTGCGGGTCTCATATCTATCAAATACGGTTTCTGCGGTCCCAATTATTCCACTTCCGCCGCTTGTGCCTCGTCGGCAATGGCAATAGCCGATGCTTTTATGATGCTCCGTTTGGGCAAGGCGGACCTGTTTGTGGCAGGAGGTAGCGAGGCCGCCATCATTGAGGCAGGCATTGGTGGATTCTCCTCCATGCAGGCACTCTCGCTTCGCAATGACGACCCTCTCACCGCTTCGCGTCCTTTCGACAAGGACCGCGATGGCTTTGTCCTAGGTGAAGGCGCAGGTGCTCTCATTCTCGAGGAATTGGACCATGCCAAGGCTCGAGGAGCAAAAATCTATGCCGAACTCACAGGCGCGGGTCTGAGTGCCGATGCCTACCATATCGCAGCTTCGCATCCCGAGGGACTCGGTGCTTTTAACGCTATGCGTATTGCTATCGAGGAATCTGGAATGCGGACTTCCGATGTCGACCACATCAATGCTCATGGTACATCAACGCCCATTGGCGACATCTCCGAACCCAAGGCCGTCGTGTCGCTCTTTGGTGATCATGCGGGCAATATTACACTCAATTCCACCAAGTCGATGACGGGTCATCTTCTGGGTGCGGCAGGTGCTGTGGAGGCAATAGCCACCATCCTGGCGGTGCAGAACGACACAATTCCGCCCACCATCAACCATTTCACCGACGACCCCGCCATACCCGCGCTCGATTTCTCATTCAACAAGCCAACCTACCGTCGTGTCGACTTTGCCCTGAGCAACACCTTCGGCTTCGGTGGACACAACGCCTGTCTGGCTTTCCGTAAGTACTAACATCATGCTGTGGTTCGGTCGTTATAAGGGCGAGAACAAAGAGTTTTATCTTTTCTTCAAGAATGTGCTGGGTTTCACCCCGCGCAACACCAAGCTTTACCAGATTGCTTTCATCCACCGTTCCAAATCGGTCGAAATGGGGCAGGGCTGGCGTATCAACAACGAGCGTCTTGAATACCTCGGTGATGCTGTGTTGAGTGCCGTAGTGGCGGAATTTCTCTACAAGAAATATCCCTATCAAGGCGAGGGCTACCTCACCGAGATGCGCTCCAAACTTGTCAGCCGCGCTAACCTCAACAAACTGGCACGTCAGATAGGCCTCTCCCAACTCATCCAATACAATCGTGAGTCGCAAGGCATTTTCAAGTCTGTCGACGGCGATGCTTTCGAGGCATTGGTAGGAGCCATTTACCTAGAAAAAGGCTACAAATTCACGCGCCGAGTTCTCGTCAATAAAATTATCGGCATCCATCTTGATGTCGATGCTATGGCACACACCGAGTGGAACTACAAGAGTAAGCTTATCGACTGGGGCCAGAAGAACCGTAAGAAGATTAGCTTCGAAGTTGAGCATGTATCATATCAAGGCAAAGAAGGCCGTCGCCAATACGACGTGCGCGTAAAGATTGACGGCACCCCTGCCGAACACGCCATCGAATACTCCATCAAGGCCGCCGAACAACTCGCCGCCGAAAAGACCTACAAGAAGCTCCAAGAGCAAGGCCTCATCCCACCCCACACCGACCAAGCCTGACCTGCCGCGCCATCATCTTTTCCTTTCTTCGCCTCCAGAAGCGAACTCAGAGCGAAGGCATGGCGAAGGCACAGCGACCACGGAGCGGTTCCGTCTGCTATAATTATACCGAAAAAGGCAAAGAACAGGGTGCCACTTTTCACAAATATAAAGTGGGATACGATGACAATAACAATAACAAAAGGGTTATGTACATACCCTCCTTTGGAGGGATGAATTAGAATTCTAAATCTCTATATCTATGCATATAGATATAACCGAGTACTCTCTGCTTCCTGTGCTGTAGTTCTCGTGCCTTGCTCGTAATCTCCATATTGTTCAGCGGATAGCCCAACCTCAAACACTCTAATATTGCTTCTGTAGCTATCAACTTCAGTTTTGGAGGCAAGCTTTGGACATATTGCAGCGCATTTTGTCCGTCTCGTAAAAAGAGTTTCGATAATTCTTTTTCCATAGTTCTTTATCATACGAGTATATTGCCATCTTTGTTTAAACTATCTATGAAGAAGGTTGTTAATTGGGAAACACTGGTAGCCTTAGTGCTATTGCAACGATCTTATTATAAACATATTCACCCCTTGGCAAAGATGATGAACATCATACACCACCGTTGGACTGTCATATTCCATATTGAGGATGCTTTTGTCATAGTGGATAGAATAATCCACTCAAGCAGAATGTCACTGTAATGAAAGCTGAAGTCCCCGCCATGCAAGAAGGGACTTTGTTATGTATGTACTGGTGGTCACAAGCACCCTAAAAGAGCATCCACCACGTTGGGATGTTAGTAACTAGTTTGGAGTTATTGCAGTAATAAATTCATGTCAACCGAGTAACCAGCAGCCTTCAACTCTTTGGCTAATTCCATCTGCCATCCGCCACTTTCGTCCATCGTTTTGAATATTACTCCTTGGTAATCACTAGGAATCTCAATATCTCCTTTACGTAATGCACAAACCCTATTTCGACCAAGTTTTGCTATCATATAGCCGTGCTCGAACACAACATTTTGACGTGCTCTTTTTTTATAGTCACTCTCATTTTTTCCCTTTCCATCATCGCAATATGTATAGAGAACTATCGCAAACCCAACATTACTATATTTTTCGAATTTTTCGATGATTGTATTTCCTTCATCTGCTTGACGGAATAACACCACAGGTTCAAGTCCAACATTTTTCAGAAAAGCTTCCAATTTTAGACGGGCAGTCTCATCATGACCGTGTACGATGAACACCTTAGAATTATCTACTATCATATTAATTGTTTCTTTCTTATTTTGAATACCACTTTCTTCCAGTTGTTTTTGGACATCGTTAATAATATTTGTACATTCCTCCACTAGGCCTTCGTGAGGGAGCAAGTCACTATTACTATAATAAAAACCAATAACATTTTTAGGTATTTTACTGTTAGCTATCTGTTTACATTCTTCGATTGTTTTCTCTGAACGAAATATACTTAACTGTCTTATTTCGTTATTCGTTGTGTTAAGACGTACCCCCTTAAAAATGAAAGTTGAACTCTCTAAATAAGGCATAATAACATCTCTCCTCAACATTTGTACGTCAGATATGTTGAACTCAAATAACGTTTGATTACAATTGAGTCTAGAGTCGTAATAGTCTATTTTTACATGATAGTACATTTTATTCTGTTTTAAGGTGAATTCTTTTTTGTTAATACCCTTTTTATTTTACTATGTACTTTAATTCGAGAGAATTAGAGCTTAATCTCAGTTATTTATGTCTATATCTTTGTATCTTTACATAGTCGTGTATTATGTTGTTTTGATGTTGCAAAGGTACGACTTTTTTCTCAATCAGCAATCTTTTTTGTGTATTCTATTACAAATCTTACCACTTCAGTCGCATCTGTATTCTCCATTGTTGACGGTGGTTGGAGTCAATCAATTCGTAGCTGGAGCCGAAGGTGTCGCGGTCGGTGTAGGCGGTGATGCCGTATTTGATACCGATGTTCCAGTGGGGGGTGATATCGTAGCGTGCCACCAGATAGCAGCGGTAACCCTCGTTCTGATACGCCATGCTGTTGTATTGGTAGATGAAGTCGCTCTCTGCGGTGTAGAGCCGCGCCTCGTAGTCGTCCACGTCGAACCACGCCACCCTCGCCGCAATGGTCAGCGGGATATGTTGTGGGTGATACTGTACGTCTTGATACAACAGCAGTCCTTTGTCCGCCTGTGTCGCGTCGCCGTGATAATGGGCGTAACCGATACGCGTCACCAACCGCCAATCGCCCGTGCTATATTCAATGTCGCCCTGCACCTGGTGGCGGTAGGTCTGTTCCAACAGGTAATGCCCGTCCACCTGCGTCGAGGGGGTGATATTCCGGCCTTTCTCCTTGTAGCGGTAGCGCACATTCACCGACAGCCCTTTGACGAGTTCCACAGCCCTCGAAAGCGTCACACGATATTCCTGCCCGTGGCTGGGAGCGTAGACAAGGTATTTCATGTGTGGGAAATAGAAGAAGTCGGCCATGCCCGTAGCCGTTATGCCCAGCGGCAGCCGCCCTTGGTAGTGGCAGCCTATGCCCATCTCGTTCTGCGGCGTGCTGCTCTGCCCAAGGGCGATGGCGTGCAAGTTGTGGTAGGTGGGGGAGTAGTAGCGCATCAGCAGGCTGGCGCGATGGTTGTTGTTAAAGATAAACTCTCCGCCCACCACAGCCGCTGGGCTGATGTTGGCCACCGTGCTGTCGAAAGCGTGGTTGTAGCATATCGCCGCCTCGCCAAACAGCAGCAGCCGACGATGACGGTAGGTGGCATCGATGCCCACATTGAAATTCTCATTCCCACGAAATGCGTTGTCGTTGTAGACGTATGTGGCAGGTTCGATAACCTTTTTCAAAAATGTCGCTGCGCCAGTCAATCCTATCTGTAGATTGCTGTTGCGGTACTCCAAATGCCCGCCGACAAGGTGCTCGCCTAGCTGGTTCCGCTTCTCGATTTCTGTCGCCGTGCGGTGGTAGCCCGAATTGTAGAGACTCTGCACTGTGTCCTCCTTTTCCTTCCGAGGAAGAGTTGCGTCGCGATTCACATACGAGTATGCCAAAGCCAGGCTCCAATGCTGCGACAGGGCTATTGTGGTCGCTGCTCCGCGCAGGTAGCCGTACTCCGTGAATGCACCGCTGGGACGAATGCCCTGCGTGTTGCGGTAGATGCTCGTCTCCCATGCCGCCCTAGGGCCAAACCCTGACCACAGCGTCAGCCCCTGCCCGAATTGGGCGTGATATTGACCTATCACCACCCTTTTCAAATAAGGATGCTGGCCGCTTCCCACATACCGCCCGACATCGTTAATCATCAAACTGTAGCCATAGAAATCAAACCCCTGTCGTTGACTCCCAGCAAAGAATGCCTCGCCCGGGTCTTTGTCGCCCGACAGTTGCAGCTGTACCCGGTCTTTGTACTTGAAATAGTATCGCCACATCAGACGCAGGTTGTCGCCCTCATAGATGCTGTCGCGATAGCCTCGTGCTTGCTCCACAGTGCCTCCCACGCCCATCACTAGATTGCTGTGTCCATGTGCCAGCATCTCCTTCAAGGTGACACGTTGGGATGTCTCTATAGGCTTGAACGTCACCAATGGCCGCAGCAACTCCACCGTCATGCTGTCGAAGCCGTTGATGGTATACAGCTCTTCTGCACTGAGCAGCGGGCCGTATAGCACCACATACGCCTTCAGCCGCTCTCGTTGTAGGTCGTTCACAAAGGGGAAGTCGCTCAGCAGCACCACCGTATCGTTCACATTGGCAGGCTTGTCGCGGTAGGTCTCATATAGTTCCATCAACTCCTCCACCGTCTCGTCCTCGCCTTCCTCCGACAGCAGTTCCAAATAGCTGCGCCATGCATAAGGCATCAGCTCCTGTGCGTTACCGGCTAAAGGTAGCATAATAAGTAGTGCAAACAGTATCAGTAATGTCCTCTTCATGGTATTCTCAATATTATTGGCAAGTGGTCGCTGTAGCCCCCAAGATACTGCATCCCCGTATAGGTACGAAAAGGCCGTTTGCCCATATATTTTGTGTCGTCAGTCAGCATAAAGTCGGGCGCAAACACCTCTGCCGTCAGTTCTCGGTTGGCAATCATCTGGTCGATGCACGACCAAGCGTCCTTATACTTGTAGCTGCCCACACCCGCTGTAATCTTGCACATCAGGTTGTAGAATCCCACCGCGTTCTGGCATCCTCCCTCAAAGCCCAACCCCTTGCTGATAGCTTCCTCTTCGGGTGCTGAGTTGAAGTCGCCCATAGCCAGCACCAGTGCCGTAGGGTGTGCCCGCTGGATGCTATCCATCACTTCTAATAACAGGTGGGCAATCTCCATCCGATGCCGCTCCGCCACAGCTCCATTTCGTTTCGATGGCCAGTGGTTCACAAACAGATAGCAGCTGTCGCCTCCTCCCAGTACTCCGCCTACCATCAGTATGTCGCGAGTGTAGAAGTCTTCTGAGCTGTCTGAAACATCTATTCTCCGCGACTCAAACACCTTGAACAATCCTTTCCGATATAGCAACGCGCAGTCAATCCCCCGCCTGTCGGGCGATTCGTAATGTACAAACTCATACCCCTGCTTTCGCAATGGAGTGAACCTGCACAAATCCCGCAGCACACGGTCATTCTCCACCTCCGCCAGCCCCACTACTACTGGCCATTGCATAGCAGCAACCATTTTGTATATCTTGTTGCGCTTGTCGGCATAGCGTTTGGCTGTCCAATGGTTCTTGCCCGTAGGTGTAAATTCCATGTCCTCCTTCAGCGTGTCGTGCTGCGTGTCGAAGTAGTTCTCCACATTCCAGAATGCCATTGTCCAC
>JAEEIS010000179.1 GCA_016281475.1 Bacteroidales bacterium | reverse complement strand
GAGTAATCGGAGTATTCCGATTACTAGTGACCTGTGACCAGTGACCTGTGAAACGAGCGCTTTACTTCGTGACGTTTTCTCGCCTCAGCATACGAACAAGTTCGTCTGCATTCGGCTTAACGAAAACGTTCGTGTCACTGGTCACAGTTCACAGGTCACTGTTCACCGAACTATCAGCTTGCGGACCATGCTGACGTTCTCACCAGTGATGCGTACGAAGTAGGCACCCTGTGCGAGGTGGTCGACATCCATGGTCTTGGCGCAGTCGCCAGAGCAGTCGAGGGTCTCAGATGTGACCTCGCGGCCGTTCATGTCGACCACAGCAATCTTCACCTTGCCATTGATACCGGTGACGGTAACAGTGGTATTTCCGCTGGTGGGGTTGGGGAAGATGGCGCACTGGGCTCCATCGACCTCGTCGATACCGACGGACTGGGTGGTAAAGCTGGTGCTGACAAAGGCGCTGTACTGGCCGTCGCCGCAGACGGTGCGGACCTTAGCGATATAGGCAGTGCCAGGTGTGAGGCTGCTGAGCTGGTACTGGTGCTCAGTGGTGCTGCCTTGGCTGAGGGTGGTGCCGCCGGCGTTGGTCAGCACGACTTCCCATTCGTCGCCCGTGTTGCCGGGAGTCCAGGTGATGAGAGCTGAGCTCTCGGTCACGTTGGAGGCAGACAGGTCGGTGACGGGGTCGCAGTCCTCAGAGCCTTGAGGCTCGGTGGTGAAGCTGACGACGGGGCTCCAGTCGCTGTAGGTGCTCTCGCCGCAGTAGGCACGGACGTAGACGTCGTAGTCGGTCTCGTAGGTGAGGTTGGTCAGCGTGGCGGGCGACATGGTGGCGGTGACAGAGGTGCCGCTGCCACGGGCGAAGCCGCGGGTGCCATACTCAAGTTCGAAGCTGATGTTGCCTTCACCAGCAGTCCAGCTGACGGTGGCGGAGTTGCCGGCCACGGTGGCGGTCACGGCCGTAGGCGTGTTGCAGGTGATGCTGGCACTGCCAGTGGTGGCGGTGACGGTGGTGTAGGCCTCGCTATACCAGTTGGTGCCGCAGACGGCGCGTACGTGGAAGTCGTAGGGCATGTCGTCCATCAGACCGTTGATGGTATAGGTGTTGGTGCTGGAAGTGACGGTGGTGCCGGTGCCTTGGTCGAAGCCTTGGAAGCCGTACTCGATTTCCCAGCTCACGGCGAGCGGGTCAGCAGTCCAGTTGAGGGTGATGCTGTTTTCGTTGACCGAGGCGGTGAGGCCTGTGACATCGGGACAGATAGCAGTGGTGAAGGTGATGGTGTCACCCCATTCGCCGATGATGTTGTTGGCGGAGCCGCAGAGCGGGCGGACAGAGGCCTGGTAGGTGACGCCAGGAGTATATCCGCCGACGGTGGCAGGATGCGTGTAGACAGTGTAGAAGCTGTCGATGTTGCCGCTATTCCAGACGTGGAGTTCCCATGCGGTCTCATTACCGATGGGCGACCAGTCGAAGGTGGCATCGGCGTTGGTGACGGCAGTGACGACGAAGCTGTCGGGAGTGAGGCAAGGCAGGCTGTCGGTCACAAACGAACCGTAGACCCATTCGCTATAGCCGACGCTGTCGGCGGTGCAGTCCTGACGTACACGCAGGGTGTAGTTGGTGGAAGGTAGTAGGCCGGTGAAGGTGTAGGTGTTGCCTGTGACGGCAATATCGGTGGCAGGCCAGTCGTTGGCTATGTTCTCCTTGATATTCACCTCATAGTTAGAGCCAGCACCTGTCCAGGTCATTGTTGCGCTCTGATAGTCGCCCGTGGTAGATGTGATAGCGGGAGCGGCACAGACTGCAGCGGATGAGGTTACCTCGATATTATCGATGCAGCAGGAATAGAACGACGTGGTGTAGACCCACTTGAAGGCAACATACAAGGCGTTGGCTGGGACAGAATCGAATGAGACAGTGTCGAAGATGCCGACTCCTGTAGGTTGCGCACCGTTGCCGCTGTGCACTGTGGCACTCGAGGCGGCATGGGAGGTGACAGGCACAAAGTCGGTCGTGAAGTTGGGTCCCGTCATGTATCCCACGGTGAGTGTACCGTTGGTGCTGCTCTCGGTGCAGAACCAGTAGCTCATCGTCAAGGTGTTGACGGGTGTGGCGAACTGCGGCAGACGTACATACTTGACGTCGCCATAGGTGGCGCTGCCGCTGGTCAGCGTAAGTGCGTTGCCGCTGATGGAGTAGGAATAGGTACTGCCGTCGGTCACATGCGGCATGTATCCGGCAGAGGTGCCGTTGGAATATCCCTCCCAGCACGGAGGCAATTCACCGGCAGTGCTGTAGGCTGTGCCAGCTACGGCGTTGAAATCCTGGGTGTATGGCGGCACGATAAGGTCGCAGCTGGTTGAGGCGTTATATGTCTCGCACCAACCGCCAGTGTCGGTGGCACTACAGATGGGTCGAATACGAATCTGATAAGCCGTGGCGGGGGTGAGACCGGAGAGAGTGGTCGGGTGTGAGCTGACAATGTTGGAGCTGGTCGTTCCGTTGCCATTGTATGAGACCTCCCACGAAGAGGCTCCAGACACATCGGTCCAATCAACCGTGATGCTGTTGGTGGTTACGGAAGTAGCTGTAACATTGGTTACAATCGGGCAAGTGTTAGCTATGACAGAGACATTGTCGATAGCGGCGGGAGGATTGTTATAGACACTACCATCGTTACGCCACATAAATACCAGTTTATAGGTACCTGTTGTGGGAAGGGTGATTTCGTTTGTCTCGGTCTGCCAACTAGTCTGCAGATTCATACGTCCGCCACCGTCAAGGGCAATACCGCCTGTAGGCAGAGTGCCCGAAGGCGCTTCGCCATTGTTGAATCCGTTGTATTCGCCAGGAACGATAGTGGTGCTAGCAGGCACAAGGGCGACGCGCAGGAAGTCGAACGAACTCTCACCGTTGGCCTTCCAATCATAAGAGATGACATAACCGCCCGCAGGCAGGTAGAAGGTGCGTGTTGCAAAGGAATAAGATGCTGTGCCACTGTAATTGTTGGTGGTTCCGTTGTCGGTAACATACATTGAGCGGGTGCCGCCGTGGTTGGTGTTGTTGCCTACTACCCAGTAGTTGTTTTGTCCGCCCTGAATGAAATCCCAACCATTGACGCCAGCGGCTTCGAAATTGCAGCTGTAGGGAACTGTGGCAGGAGATGCAGCAAGGGTGGTGAAAGTCAAATGGCGGTCGGCTATGGCACCGCTACAGTCGGGATAGACATAGACGTGGTAGGTTGTACCGGAATCAAGACCGGTGAGAGTATAGGAAGAATCAGTCACATAAATCGCTGTATGGCCAGTGCCAGGAGTGAAATTGACAGTGTCGTATTCCACAAACCAAGCAGTATTGATTCCATCGCTCCAAGCAATGGTGGCACTGTCGAGCAACACGGATGTTGCCCTCAATTCAGAGACACGCGGGCAAGCGCTGATGCGGGTAACTGTAAGGTCGTCGAGATAGGGATAGCTATACTCGTTGTCGGGCGACATGATGGCAATGCGGTTGCCGGTTCCGGTGTAAGAGTTCAGAGTCACTTCGAATTCCTCCCAAGCGGAACTCAACGTGGGAATCACTTCGGCAACCTGAACAAAGGTGGTGACGTCAGCAGGATTGGTCATCACACCCACTTTGAGTTTGTGAGTGTAGGTAGTGTTGCTTCTGTATAGCCAGAAGGAAATCATAGTGCTGTCGATAGGAAGATCGAATTGCGGGAGAACCATGTAGGAGTAGGTCGAGCTGGTAGAGTACATATACATCGACTTGCTGCCTGAGAGGTGATACGAAGTGGATGCGTATGGATAGTTGGTGCTGTAGTTGGTATGTTTCTCCCAGCAGTTGGGCAGCGGGTCGGCAGCTGTTGACGACCAGGTGTCGAAATTCTCAGTAAAGGGTGTAGCCATGGGAACACAGCCTGTGTATAGGGTGTAGCTCATCGGGTAGCTGGTGTCGCCAACCCCGCAGATGGCACGTACAGTGAAGGTGTATTCGGTGTTTGGCGTGAGGCCGGAGGCTATGTAGGTGGTATCATAGACTACAAAGCTGTTCGAGTCGTAGGAGACTTCCCACATTGTTTCGGCATCACCGGGAATCCACTGAAGAATGACGGTGTCGCTGGTGACATAGGTGGATGTCAGGTTATCGACACTGACGCAGTTGGGAATAGGTCCGAGCATGAGGTCGTCCAAATAGCCATATTCATACTGGCTCGAAGAGAGCGGCTTGGGGAACAAGATTGTGATACGGCCGTGAGGACCGGTGTAACGATTAAGGTTGACCTCATGATAGGTGTAGGTGGTCGTGGCAGAGAGAATGGTGTCGTAGGGGATGAAAGAATACTCGTTGTTCGGGTCAGTCATCACACCTACCACCACATTGTTGAAGTAGTTGGAGGACGTACTATTGCCTCGGAGCCAGAAACTCAACTGAAGGTCGGAGATTGCATAGTCGTTGGAGTCAAAGATTGGCAGGATGAGGTACTGATTGGAGTCGCCCGAAGAGTTATATGAATAGAAACGGATGCAGTTAGAGCCGCTATGGGCGTACGTGGCGTTGTTATAAACATACGGTGAACCCTGATAGTTGGTACGGGTGCCGTCGTTGTAGTAGTCCCAGCACGGGGGCAGGATGTTGGCCATGCCCGAGGTGGCGGTGCTGCCGGTGATGAAATCGAAGTTCTCGATGATGGGCAGCGTTGCAAACGAGCACTCGGTGTGGAACCGATACATAAACGACCAGTTGCTGCTGTCGCCGCTGCAAAGACCGCGGACATAGACATCGTACACAGTGCTGGGGGTAAGACCCGTGAGGACGACAGAGTCGGCAAAGATATAGTTGACGCTAGTGCCAGTGCCGGGAGTAAAGCCGGCAGAGCCATACTGCACTTCGTATTCAGTAGCGACAGTGGGAGTCCATGTGATGGTGGCATCGGTCTGGGTGATGTCGTGGGCAGCGACATCAAACACACGCGGACAATTCGGAATGTTTTCGAGATAGACATCGTCGAAGTAGGCGTACCAAGAGCTGGTAGGACGATTGGCACGGACAGCCACATAGAGGCCGTTGCCGGTGTAGGAGGAAAGGGGCACCTCGAAGTACTGCCATTCTGTGGAGTTGGTTACATAGACGGTATCCACGTACTGGAAGGTAGTGATATCCTCGGGGTCAGTCATCACACCCACGTAGAAGATGGGGCTGTAGCTGGTGCTGGAGGGACGTGCCCAGAAGGATAGCTGCAGGGTGTTGACGGGGTTGGTCACCGGGCTGACCGGCGGGAGGACAACGGCCTCATAGTCGCCATAGGTGCCGGTGGTGGTGGTAAGATACCAGTAGAGACCGCGGCTGCCAGTGTGGGCGGCAGAGGCGTAAACGTATGGATAGCCATAGTAGGAAGTACCGTTATTGATATGGTTCCAGCAGGGGATGACGGGTCGCACGGTGTTGGAACCGGTGGCGAGATCCTCGAAACCATAAAAATAGGGGATGGTGACGAAGGAGCAGGGTGTGGTAAGTGCCACCGAGGTGGATAAGTTGGTGTCGCTGCAGTTAGCCGTGACGCGGAACTCATAATGAGTATTGGAGGTGAGGTCGGTGGAGAGGATGGTGAGGCTGGTGTTTGAGGTGCCGATAGCCAAAGTTGTCCAGGTGCTGGTGCCCTGTTCACGGTAATCTACATCCCAACTGGTCTCCTGATAACCGGGAATCCATGTCAGCTGATAGTCGCCCATAGAGTCCATCTCGATATTCACG
>JAEEIS010000178.1 GCA_016281475.1 Bacteroidales bacterium | reverse complement strand
TTGTAGAATTCTCTTGGTGCCCGGAACAGGACTTGAACCTGCACTCCTTTCGGAACACGCACCTGAAACGTGCGCGTCTACCAATTCCGCCACCCGGGCATCTGGTAGAGTTCCCTCTCTTGGAACTTGGTGGTAAAAAAAGCAACCTGCGTTGCTCTTTTTGTGCCCAGGACAAGACTTGAACTTGCACCGCCCTACGGCGACTACCCCCTCAAAGTAGCGTGTCTACCAATTCCACCACCTGGGCTTGCTATCTCTCGAAAGCGGGTGCAAAAGTACTAACTTTTTTCGATATGGACAAAAAAAAATCATATTTTTTTGTCATATTTGATACAACAATCTGTTTTACAGAAGTTAGTATAGATGATTTTTCTCTTCCGTCAATGGGTATACCCTATTCAAAAACGTCTCTTTTCATGGCGGAAATGCGAAAATTGGCCGTCCGATGCCGTTAATAACAATCCCCTCGCACAACCAGCTGTGCGAGGGGATGTTGTATGCTATCGCGTGTCTTGTCGTGCTATTCGTCGTCCTCTTCCACCTCTTCCTCTTCTTCCATGTCTGACGAGTCGCCCGAGAAGCCAGAGAGGAAACTCTGAATCTCGTTGCGCGAGTTAGTCAGTGAGTAGGAGAAGCCCTCCATCACGCGCTTGTCCTTCTTCAGGCCTACAAGCTTGTCATTCCATTCACCCACGCTACTGTTGATACTCAGGTGATGAGTCTTATACTCGTACTTGAAATAGTACCAGTGGTCGTTGGCAACCTGGATATATAGCACCAAATAGGTCTCGCTGCCTTTCTTGAAGAGCTGGGCCTTGACGCGCACGTTGACGTGCAGCTGCTGCTTGCCCACGTTGCAGATGGCAGTAGTGCCGCTGGCATGGTAGCCCAATGTGGGTGTATACTGCCAGCGCAAGCCCTCGAACATGATGGTGTTGTCCAAGCAGCCTTCCAGTTTGTCGAAGGCACCCGTGCTGAGGTAGGTCTGGTATGCCAGCTCGCCGTTGGGGTCGCCCATGTTGTAGTTGAGCGCACGGTCGAGCAGGTCGTTGTCGCGGTCGGCGGCATCCGGTCGCAGGTCGTTCTCAATCTGCTTTGCCATCTGTGTGATAAGCCCGTTGTCAATGGGGAATGTGATGCCGAAAATGGTCTTCATCAGAAAGTCGTTCTCGTTCTGTGGGTCGTAATAGACCGTGCCATACGAGCGTACCACCACAGGCCCTTCGCCCACGCCGAAGTCGATGGGGCCTTCGCCTTCGATGACGCAGTTGTCGGTGTGGAGGGTCAGGAAGCGGTCTATGACCTCCTTGTCGTCAAGTTTCTCCTGCGAGGTGATGGTATAGGTGCTGGCACCCTCGTCGTAGTGTAGTAGTCCGTGGCTGCTGAGCAACTCTATGCCAGGTTGTTGCTTGACTAAGAAAGCTGCGGTGGGTTTGAGCCCCATCTGTGCCAGATGCAGCGAGGCACTGATGGGATTGCCCTTCCAGTCGACGGGGTTCTCAGGCACGGTGACGCGGATGTCTTCGGGGTCGAGGTAGTCGGCATATGCCAGCAGCCCCAGCTGGTCTTTTGGGGCGCATTTGTGCAGCAGGCGCACACCGCCGTCGAAGCGGAAGAACCTATGCTGTGCGTCGGCACTCACCTTGCCAGCAAAGCCGAACGCCTCCGATAGGGTAAAGTTGGCACTGTCGGCGATGGTGCCGTTGGCAACGCTTACTCCCTGTGCATTAGGGGCGATTTCGGTCATGTAGATAGGCTGTTTCTTCTCGTCCACTCCCACATAGTCTATATAGCCCTTTCCGCCATACTGTTGGCCGTTCTTCACCATCAGGTCGCAATTATAGAATAGGTGGAAGCCGCTGTCGCGTGGGAAGAGCAGTTCGCCGCCTTGGATGAGGCTCATGTCGCCGCCTTTGCTGATATGCAGCGAGTCGCCCGCCGGGGCGATGACCGCGTCGGCGATGGGTAGGGCGTAGACGTTGTGGTTCGACAGCTCCAGGTTGTCGTACTGGTAGGTGCTGTTGATGGCACAGAAGCGTATGTCCTTCAGCTTGGGGTCGGTGCTTTCAAACCGTGCGCCGGGCATTTGGTTGAGCCTCTTGGCACGGTCGCGCAGTGGTACCACCTCCATGCCGCCAGTCTCCATGCTCTTGCTGTTGTCGAGGGCAAGGAACTTGTGGTCCCAGTTCCATGTGTATTGGTCCACCCAGGCTGCGTAGCCCAAGGCGGGCAGCAGTGTGCGTTCCAAATCGGCGTTGGAGGTGAACCGTCCCGTGTGCTCTTCGTAGTCCACATGCGACCGCATATTCTTAGCCTCGAAAGCCACGTTGTTGTATTTGGTCGACATCAAGGTGAAGTCCGTCTGCGCGGCATCCATCTCCATTGTCTTAAACTCGAAACGTTTCGATTTCAACTTCCCTTCATGGAGTGTGGCGGTGCCGTAGCCTGTTGCGCCCTTAGGCTGCATGGTGAAACGTCCTGCCAGCTGAGTCACTCCGTGGTACATCTGGAACGGGGTGCCATCCTTCAGCTGCGACACCGTCATCGAATCTTTGTATGGATACCAGCGTATCAGTGTCTTGCCGTTGCGGCAGTCGGGGAAGTTGTCTTCCTCCTTCACGTAGAATGTATCGGTATGCGCCATCATCGAGTCGGGCATAAAGAGGTAGCGTGTGGTTTTGGCTGTGGCTGTGAGGTATTCCAGCGTACCTTCGCCGCGCAGACCCCGATAGCTGAGGTCCACCGTCTTGTAGAAAGTGCCCTTGCCGCCGTAGGTGGGATAGCCGCCCGACGGCACCTGCGAGATGAATCCCAGCGAGTAGTCGCGCTGCACCTTCAGTGGTTCCTGTATCTCGGGGAAGATGCCTGCCGAGGTCAGCGCGCCTAGGAATTCCAGGCTGTCGGTCTTGAAGTCGGTCAGCTGCTTGATGACGAAGGGGTAGAGCGAATAGTAGAAGTTCTCGCGGTTATACACGCCGTTGAAGATAAACGGACGGTCGTAATACACATAGCTCGGCTGCACACTGTTGAAGATAGGGTACTCCTTGTTCTTCTTCAGTCCGCAGTGGTTGTCGGGCTTGTCCACCTGTATGTCGCCCACCAGGTTAAACAGCGGTGTGCGCACCATCACCTCCTTGTTGGGGTCGGTGAAGCTGGTCACGTAGAAGCGTATGGAGTCGATTTGTGGTAGGTCGAATTTGAAGTCTTCGTAGTAGAACGAGGCATCGGTGACGTTCATCTCGAAACGGCCCACATTGATAAAGCCCGAGAAGAGGATGTCCCTGTTTTTCTTCACTATGATGTCGCCGCCATAGGGCTTCACCACCACCAACTGGCTGTCGCTCACCACAAATTTCTTAATGCCGTGCACCCGCAGGTCGAGGGTCGACAGCTCCAGTTCGGCGTTGTTGTCGGTGGTCTCCGACTGCAGCGTCAGCGCGTCGTAGTCGTGCCCCTGCTGCTTCACAATGGCCTTGTAGAAGCCTATCAGCTTGTCGTGCACATGTATGCGCTTCGTGCCCTCGTCGTAAGACACCAGTCCCGCCTTCGACAGCCCGTGCACCATCAGCTTGGTCTGGCTCTCGTCCATGCGGATGGCATTCTCCAACGCCACCAGTGAGAAGTCCTTCTTCATGTCGTGCGCCTTCATATATTTATATACGCGCACCACGGGGCTCTCTCGGTCTATGCCCTGCACCTCCATCGCCTTCTGCAGCGAGTAGTAGCGGTTCGACTCAAAGGTGACAAAGGTCTGAGTGTTGTTCTGCGCCACCATGTTAAACTCGATAATGTCCTTATCTATCAGCCAGTTGATATTCTCGCAGTAGATATCCAGCTGGTGGTAGCTGTCGGTATAGGGGCTGTAGTAGTTGCGCTTGGTGTTGTTAATCATGTTCACCTTGTTGTCTGCGGTGGTGTAGCGCACCAGCACACCGGCGTTGCAGATAGAGTCCTGGCCTATATACATCTTCACCGCCGCACGCTCCGAGGTGAGCATGTGCGGTAGCACCGCAAACTTGGTCGCCGTCACCACCAGGAAACGCTTTCCCTCGCGGTAGAATATCATCGAGGCGGGGTTCTTCTCGTCGTTGGTCACAAAGCGGGGGCCGTACATCATAAAGTTGCCCTCGAAATCCACGCCAGGCAGCACATCCTTCAGCTGGAAGTCCTTCTGATAGGAGCGGAACTTGGGGAAGGTGTACTTGTCCGCGTCGGTCTTGGTGCTCAACGCCTCCTCCACCGATCCTTTGATGGGGGTCTTGAAATAGTTGCTGTTGATGAATGTCACCGAGTCGGCGGTGAACTTGGGCAGTTTCACGCTGGCCGAATAGTCCTCCAGGTCGGCGTGGCAGGTGGCTGCCGACACGCCGCAACGCTCCCAGGTCAGCCTTCCGCCCTTGCCCTCCCAGGTCTCGGTCAGGTAGTAGTAGGTGCCCGTGGTGCCGTAGATGGTGTTCTGGTCGGCATTGTTGCCCGTGCCGGAGATATAGGTGAGGTCCACCGACCCCTTGAAGATGGTGCGTATGTCGTTGCGCAGCACCTCCAGCTGGAACGTGGCGTCGGGCTGCGTCTTCCACACCGACGACTTCGAGCGGTACAACGTGCGGCTCTCCAGCAGGGCGGCGGTATACTCGATAAAGCCGGTGATTTCTTTCTTCTTGCTGGTCATGGTCATGATGGCGGCGGTGGCGGCCAGCCACTCGTCGAAGACTGTCGCCGACACCTGCGAGCCACGGTACGCCACCAGCGTCCGCGTCAGGTTCTCATAGTCGGGCGTGGGTTCCATCTTAGTCTTGCGCGCGGCGTTGTAGAGGTCCACCACCTGTTGCTGGCGTTTCTCGTCGAGGCTCAGGTATGCCTTCTCAAAATTGCCCACCAACTCGGCGTTGGCAGCTATTTTCTCCTCCACCTTGCTGTTGCCGTTGAGGTAGCGCAGCAGCTGCGGGGCTATCGAATCCTGGTCGAAGGTCACTTTCGCCTTGGTCGGACGGGTCTGTGCATCAGCCTGCTGGCACAGCATCGGCAGCAAGGCAAACAGAATGAGATAAGGGATGATTCGTTTCATAAGTGCATATTATTTCACGTTGCAAAATTAGTGCTTTTTGCTCAATTAGATAACGTCAAATCCTATTTTTTATTAGATTGTCATTGTTAATAATTGTCAAATTCCTGTCCCGTCCCTCCCTTCCTCCGGTTTTTCCAACTCCTTCCGGCAAATTTTTCTTCGTAATTCAAAAATAATTCGTATTTTTGCAGTCCGTATTGAGTAGCTCGATTCCCATTCAATCGGGTATTGCCCAATATGTTACGTATGTTTCACCCGGTCGGATGGGCGGCCCCAAAACCTAAAAATCTCACACATGGATTACAAAAATGTGCAGCCGTTAGCAGACTTTGACTGGGATGCTATCGACAATAAAAAAGAAGTCAACAACGAACAATCACAAAAGATGATTGAGCAGTACGAGCAGACCTTCAATGCTTTCACCGAGCAGGAGGTCATCGAAGGCACCATCGTCAGCATCACCGACCGCGAGGCAGTCGTCAACATCGGTTTCAAGAGCGACGGTGTCATCCCCGCTTCCGAACTGCGTTACAACCCCGACTTTAAGGCAGGCGACAAGATCGAAGTCTACGTCGAAAGTCAGGAAGATGCCAACGGTCAGCTCCTCCTCAGCCACAAAAAGGCTCGTATCCTCAAGTCTTGGGAGCGTGTCAACCAGGCCTACGAAAATCAGGAAATCATCACCGGCTACGTCAAGAGCCGCACCAAAGGTGGTCTCATCGTCACCGTCTTCGACAACATCGAGGCCTTCCTCCCCGGTTCGCAGATCGACGTCAAGCCCATTCGCGACTACGATGTGTTCGTCGACAAGAGCATGGAATTCAAGGTCGTGAAAATTAACCACGAATACAAGAACGTCGTTGTCAGCCACAAGGCCCTCATCGAGGACGAAATCGAAGCCCAGAAGGCCGAGATTATCTCCCACCTCGAAAAAGGTCAGGTGCTCGAAGGCACCGTCAAGAACATCACCCCCTACGGTGTGTTCGTCGACCTGGGCGGCGTGGACGGTCTGGTCCACATCACCGACCTCAGCTGGGGCCGTGTCTCCGACCCGAAAGACATTGTCGAGCTTGATCAGAAAATCAACGTCGTCATCCTCGACTTCGACGAGGCGAAGCACCGCATCGCCCTCGGTCTCAAGCAGCTCACTCCTCACCCCTGGGATGCTCTCGATGCTAACCTCAAAGAGGGCGACCGCGTGAAGGGCAAAGTCGTCGTCATCGCCGACTACGGTGCCTTCGTCGAGGTAGTCCCCGGTGTCGAAGGCCTCATCCACGTCAGCGAGATGAGCTGGAGCCAGCACCTGCGCAGCGCACAGGACTTCCTCAAGGTCGGCCAGGAGGTCGAAGCCGTCGTCCTCTCCCTCGACCGCGAGCAGCGTAAGATGAGCCTCGGTCTCAAGCAGCTCATGCCCGACCCGTGGCTGACCATCGCCGAGAAATACCCCGTCGGTAGCAAGCACACCGCCACCGTCCGCAACTTCACCAACTTCGGCATCTTCGTCGAACTCGAAGAAGGCGTCGACGGCCTCATCCACATCAGCGACCTCAGCTGGAGTAAGAAAATCAAGCACCCCGCCGAGTTCACCAAGATTGGCGACAGCATCGAAGTCGTCGTTCTCGAAGTCGATGCCGAAAACCGTCGTCTCAGCCTCGGCCACAAGCAGCTCGAAGAGAATCCTTGGGATGTCTACGAATCCCTCTTCACCGTCGGCAGCGTCCACCAGGGCACCGTCGCCAGCGTGAACGACAAGGGCGCAACCATCACCCTCCCCTACGGTGTTGAAGGCTTCGCTCCCATGCGTCACCTCGAGAAGGAAGACAAGACCAAGGCCCGTCAGGGCGAGACCCTTGACTTCAAGGTCATCGAATTCTCAAAGGACAACAAGAAAATCATCGTCTCCCACACCCGCGTGCTCCACGACGCCATCGAAGGCGAGCGTGCCAAGAACGAGAGCGACGAGGCTAAGAAAGACCGCGCCACCAAGAAGACCGTCAAGAAGATCAACGAGACTCTTGAAAAGACCACCCTTGGCGACCTCAGCGTCCTTGCCAGCCTCAAGGAGGAGATCGAGAAAGAACAAAAGGGCGAATAACCTCAACCATTGTCCTCATTTTTTTGTTCATATTTTTTTGAGCCGGAGCGCCCGTCGCCCCGGCTTTTTTATCCCAAATCGGTCAATAGGGTTAGCTCACCCCAAGGCACAGCCTTGTGCTGGCAGCACGCTGCCCAGAACAACTTAGTAGTCGTAACAATGGGTAGTGATGTACTCCGACGGAGCTAATATGACCTATCGCTCAGGGCAACGCCTTGGGAGTTGGTGTTTTGTACCTAAAAAATATCGGAATGTGTGCCAGTATCGAGCATCAGCAGGGTGAGTTGCATGTCGTTTTGTTCCCATACAAGCAACCAGTCAGGCTCAATATGGCATTCCCACGTGTTGCCTCCAGGGAAGTTGACGAGTTTGTACGGACGATATTTTCGTGGCAGTGTGCCAGTGGCGGCTAATAGATTGTCGATCGCAAGCAGATGGTCCATCTTGTAGCCGCGTCGTTGGCAAAGTTTAAATGCTTTGTCAAACTATTTGGTGGTTTGAATGATGTATCTCATTGAGCCATCAATGTGTCAAACATCTGTTGTGGGCTGTCCCATGTGGTGACACGGCCTTCGGTCTTGTCCTTCAGGACTTGTTCGATTCCGCTGATGCGACGGGGACGTGGAGCGATGTCTGCACCGTCGATGGCACGTATTAGCCGTCGCAGCATAGGCAACAAACTCTCGTCAGCGACGTTTAGTGTGATTTGTGTCATGGGGTGTTCTTTTTAGTCTTTTATGTAATAACGTTGTTCGATACTTTTTATTGTGCCAAGGTTGTTTATTTTTATTTTATCCTGCCTGCCCTCTACTTGTTTCTTATTCATGTCCGATTCATCTCTTATCGATGTCTACTTGGTGAATAGAAAACGCATCAGATAATCATGAAATAGGCATAATAGATTGGTGAATATCAGATGATTATTTGTTATACGGTAATTTGCCCCGGAGGGGTTGGTTCTCGGTAACCCCACATGCAATGTGTGGAGGCGGACGGGGGATGTGTGGGCGTGCCGGAGGCACGCGCTCTGGAATCTGCAACGGGTGTCGGGGGGTGTGAGAGCGCGTGCCTCCGGCACGCTGGCAGAAAAGCCGTGAGTGGGGATTGCCTAATGTATTTTTTTGTTTATTTATTTGCCTAAAAACTCCGACGGAGTAAGTACAGGTATGTCGGCTGTCGAGAAGTCCTTTGTGTTGCGTGTGATGATTATCTCCGCTCCAGCAGCAAGTGCCGAATAATACTGGATGGCATCTTCCAAATCCTTGAAGTCGCAATGTAGCATGCGGTCGAGTATTGCGTCGTCGATAGGGGTGATTGTGCAAAGAGATTTGACAACCGATAGTTTGGTTACAATTTCATGACGACTGTATTTCAGCCGTTGCATCAAATATATCGCTGTCGAAAATGACAATGGGCAGCATAGTAAAGCTATCTCTTTACGGTCGGCCATGCTGAGCAGCATGGCTGTGTCGCGATCCTAGGGAGACCTTTCCAACAACAGGTCAAGCAGGACGTTGGTGTCAAGAAAAATATGTCTCATAAATATTTCTCTTTAAGGTAGGCCTCTTTCATATGGTCCAGTTCGTCATCAGTGAGACTAATGGAGTGGCCAGTGAAAAGGCTGGCGACCAGCGGTGTGATGGTGGTGCTCTTGGAGGAATGTCTTTCCTCGCGCAGCGATTTCATATATTCGGCAACCTGCAGCAGCATGTCGGGCGTGAAACTGTTCAGCTCGTTGTTGATGGCTGCTCTTATGTCCACAGTAGTCATAGCGGGTGTGATGTTTTCTCTATTAACGTAGAATTTGTTGTTTTATTGTTCTGCCCATGCAATTATTCTTCAGGCTCTCCAACACGTCATAGCCGCAGTCGGAGGGTAGCCCCGGAGGGGCTGGCTCTCGGTAACCCCACACTGCAAGTGTGGGGTTATTGAGAGTCTGCCTCTTCGAGGCAGTTTATAGAAGTCTCCTTGTCAAACTTGAGTATGCTATTTTCAGTGACTCTATACAAATAATTTTTCGTGGCGTTACTGATTCTTACCGATTCTTACGGCTCCCTACGTCATTCTACTGATTATTACCTCTAATACGGTATTTATCCACTAATATAGTGGATAAATAGTGAGGAAAAGGCGGAGGTAGGGTGGATAGCGGTGGGAGTTAGTGAGTCCTAATGCCCTGGGCTGGCGGCTTCTGGCCTTTCAGGCCGGTTGAGGCTTTTATAGGCTATAAAAACACAAATGCGGCGGCATCCGCAATGAGCCGTATTACTTGGCAAGAAAAACATAAAAAAAGGGGCATCTCTCCGATACCCCCTTTATAATGTATTTGTTGTGTTATTGTTTTATTATTGAGTGACCTCCCTGAGTAAGCGGTGTGACATTCGAGCATGACGGTACGTAGTATTGCCAGAACCAGTACTAGGCCATAAAAAACTTTGCGGTGTAATATTTACATACCGTGCTTTACTAGTATTTGAATACCATGTTTTTGTCCAATAACATCCGTAGGTAGAGTTGCTTTCATTGTTTGAAGTTGCATAAAGTTAACGAATGTTAAATTTGCATTCTCTCAGTCCTCCCTCTGAGTGGAGGGTGGGTTGTACCGTTATCCGACCGTTCATTTATCTTTTATCGGATAACCAGGGTTAATGTGTTGCAAATGAGTCGGATAAAATAGAGTGGATAATAATGCCCTATAATTTAAGGTATATGATATCTAATGAGTTGAAGGGAGTAAATGTTTGACAGCGTGTTTGTTGGCTAGGAGTGAACGGGGAGGTGCGAGCTGCGAGAACAAAAAGAAATCTCCTAACGGAGAATAGGAGGAGGATGTTGGCATAGGGCTATTGAACCCAAATCGGTCATTACTGCCATAAACCCTAATGACCGATTTGGGTTGAAAGAAAACGCCTGACGGCGTATGGGTGACGTGGATGGAGGGTGGGGGTGTGTGCCTGGAGGCTTTGGACGAGAGGGGAATGGGCTGATGCTAGCGGAAGGACTGCATGTCGACGAGGCGGCGGTAGAGGCCGCCGAGGGCGATGAGCTGGTCGTGGGTGCCGCGCTCAACGATGGTGCCGCGGTTCATGACGATGATTTCGTCGGCGTGGCAGATGGTGGAGAGTCGGTGTGCGATGACGATGCAGGTGCGGCCCTGCATGAGCTGGTTGAGGGCCTGCTGGACGGTGTGTTCGCTCTCTGTGTCGAGGGCACTGGTGGCTTCGTCGAGGATAAGGATGGGCGGGTTTTTGAGGACGGCGCGGGCGATGGAGAGGCGTTGCCGCTGGCCGCCGCTGAGGTTGAGGCCGCGGTCGCCGATGGGGGTGTCGTAGCCTTGTTCCATGAGAGTGATGAATTCGTCGGCGTGTGCCACTTGGGCGGCACGACGGACGGCATCGATGCTGTAGTCGGAGCGGCCAAAGGCGATGTTGTTGGCGACGGTGTCGTTGAAGAGGATGCAGTTTTGCGAAACGAGGCCTATCTGTGCGCGGAGGCTGTTGATGTTGAGGTTTTTGAGTGGGATGCCGTCGATGAGTATTTCGCCCTGGGTGCAGTCGTAGAAACGGGGGAGGAGGTCGACGAGGGTGGTCTTGCCTGCGCCCGAGGGGCCAACGATGGCGATGGTCTTGCCTTTGGGGATGGTGAGGCAGATGTCGCGAAGGACGTAGACGGGGTCGGCCTGCGGGGCGGTTTGGTAGGCGAAGGAGACGTGGCGGTATTCGATGCCGGTGGAGAAGGTGGCGAGGGGGACGGCATCGTGGGCCTGGTAGATGGTTTCGTCGGCATCGAGTAGTTCGAAGACGCGCTGTGCGGCGGCATTGGCTTTCTGGAGGTTGTTGTAGACGCGGACGATGGACTGCACCGGCGGGATGAGGCGTGCGAAGAGGATGACGAAGAGGATGAAGACGGAGGAGAGGAGCTCGCCTTGGAGGACTGCCATGCCGCCGAGGATGAGGATGAAGACGAGGCCGAGGGTGAGGAGCACTTCGGAGAGTGGGCTGCTGAGTTCGCGCCGCTGGGCGACACGAATCATGGTGCGGGCATAGCTGTCGTTGGCTTCGGCAAAGTGCCGCTCGCGGTCGTCTTCGCGGCCGAAGGAGCGGATGGCGCGGAGGCCGGAGAGGGACTCTTCGAGTATGGCGAAGAGGTTGCCGAGGCGGGCCTGACCCTTGGTGGAGTTGCGGCGTAGGCTCCGGCCGATGAGGCCGATGAGCCAGACGGCGGCGGGGAGGATGATGAGGAAGTAGAGGAACAGGCGGGGGCTGATGAAGATGAGGGCGAGGGAGAAGAAGATGATGTTGACGGGGTCTTTGCCAAGGGAGATGACGGAGGTGAGGACGCCCCACTCGATGTCGGCAATGTCGTTGGAGGTGCGGCTGATGATGTCGCCACGGCGGCGAGAGTTGAAGTAGGAGACGGGGAGGATGGTGATGTGGTGGTAGAGGTCGTTGCGGAGGCGCATGGTGATGCCGTTGCGCATGGGGCTGATGACGAACTGGGCGGCGTAGCGGCAGGTGTTGGAGAGGAGGGAGAAGGCGAGGTAGCCCGCGGCGATGGATACTAGGCAGCGCCAAAGGCCGTAGAGGGTCTTGTAGTGAGCGAGGGTGTAGGTGAGCCAGAGGGAGAGGTAGTGCTGGTCGAAGCTGAAGGGGGGCAGCTCAGCGGGCGGCTGGGCGGTGCCGAAGAGGAGTTCTACGAATGGCACTATCATTACGAAGGTGAACATGTTGAACACTACCGCCAGCATGTTGAAAAACAGATTGGCGGTGATGTTCCAGGGGTAGAACTTGAGGTATCGGAATACGCGGAGGACGGGCACTTGGGAGGTGAAAATTGGAAATTGAAACCTCGCGGGGGCGAGTGTTTTTTTTGTCGTTATTATGTTATAACGTTATTTCGTTATTATTTTTAGAGTTTGGTGGGGTCGATGTGGAAGTCGGCTTCGGCGCCGTTGCAGGGGGTGGTGCAGCGGATGGCACACTCGTCGCAGGGGGGCATGAGCTCGCCATGGAGGCGTTTCTTGACCATGTCGCCCACGGTGTCGCGGAGGGTGGGGATGGAGATGTAGCGTATGACCTCGTCGCAGAAGGCGTAGCTGAGCATCATCATGGCGGTGCGCTCGGGGATGCCGCGGGAGCGGAGATAGAAGAGGGCCTGCTGGTCGAGCTGTCCTATGGTGCTGCCGTGGGAGCACTTGACGTCGTCGTTGTAGATCTCGAGGAAGGGCCGGGTGTCGACATGCGCCTTGTCGGTGAGGAGGATGTTGCGGTTGGTCATGTAGGCTTCGGTCTTGACGGCACCGTCTTGGACGAGGACGTGTCCGTTGAAGCGTGCGCGGGCGGCATCGTCGACGATGCCTTTGTAGAGCTCGTGGCTGACGCAGTGTGGGTAGGCGTGCTCGACGAAGATGTAGTTGTCGCATTCCTGCTCGCGGTCGACGAGGTAGAGGCCGTTGGCCTCGAGGTGGCAGCCTTCGCCCTTCATGCGGATGGCAATGTTGTTGCGCACGTGGTCGCCGTTGAGGGTGATGGTGCAGAGGTTGAGGCTGGAACCGGCTTCCATGGTGATGTCGAGCTGGGTGACGCACTCGCGATTCATGTATTGCAGGCGGTAGAGTTCCAGTGCGGCATTCTGTCGGATGGTGAGGCGGATGTGGTCGTGGTCGGGCTCGACAGTGTAGCCGTCCTGCGGGTTGAGATGGAAGAGGCTGCCATACGACTGGTCGAAGAGCACAAGTTTGTGCGAAGCGTCGGCGGGGTGGACTTCCATGTCGGTTGGCGGGGCGGAGCATTTGAGGCCGTCGCCCCAGATGTCGGGTAGCTGGTCTTTGCGTATCATGGCGTGGCTACTCCTTTCCTTCTAATTCTTGACGAATCCATTCGTAGCCTTTCTCCTCGAGCTCGAGGGCCAGTTCCTTGGGGCCGGTCTTGACGATGCGGCCTTCGTAGAGGACATGCACGAAGTCGGGGACGATGTAGTCGAGCAGGCGCTGGTAGTGGGTGATGACGACGGTGGCGTTGTCGGGACGGCGGAGCTTGTTGACGCCGGTGGCGACGATGCGGAGGGCATCGATGTCGAGGCCGGAGTCGGTCTCGTCGAGGATGGCGAGGGTGGGGTCGAGCATGGCCATCTGGAAAATCTCGTTCTTCTTTTTCTCACCGCCGCTGAAACCCTCGTTGACAGAGCGGTTGGCAAGGTTGGTGGTCATCTCCACGACCTTTTTCTTTTCCTCCATGAGGCGCATGAACTGGGCACCGGAGAGGGGGTCGAGGCCGCGATATTTACGCTGCTCGTTGACGGCGGTGCGCATGAAGTTGGTGATGCTGACGCCGGGGATTTCGACGGGGTATTGGAAGCCGAGGAAGATGCCTTCGGCGGCACGCACCTCGACGGGCATGTCGAGGATGTTCTTGCCCTTGTAGATCACCTCGCCCTGGGTGACGGTATATTTGGTGTTGCCGGCAATGATGCCTGCGAGGGTGCTCTTGCCGTTGCCGTTGGGACCCATGATGGAGTGCACTTCGCCATAGTTGACATCGAGGTTTACCCCCTTCAGAATCTCTTTCTCGCCAATCGAGGCATGCAAATTGCGGATTGATAGTAGCGACATGTAGTATTTAAATATTTGATTAAACAATGATTACGGCCGAAAACCCTGTCTCGGCAATCTTACAAAGATACATTTTTTTCTGCAATTGATAAAAAAAGTGTATTTTTGCACAACCAAATATCACCCTAAGAAATATTAAGAAGTAAGTATAAAGCACACTGTTGCATGGAATCACCTATTGTCACACTGACCACTGACTGGGGCTATAGTGACTATTTTGCCGGAATGGTGAAAGGTCGTCTCTACTCCAGTATTCCGAACGTGAGGGTTGTCGATGTCACCCACGGCCTCGAGCCATTTGAGTTGGCCCGTGCCATCTTTGTGGTGCGCCATGCCTGCATGGGTTTTCCCGAGGGCACGATTCATGTCATCGACAATACCGTAGCACGCCACGAGAACGACCCTTTTGTGGTGGTGGAGCATAACCACCAGTATTATATCTGCGTTGATAATGGGCTGCCCCATGCCGTGTTTGGCAACGATATGGAACGAGCCGTCGCCATCACGGCGGTGGAATACAACCAGGACGACTTCCGCACATTTGCCGCCTACGACATCTTTTGTCCGATAGCCACCCAGCTGGCGATGGGTGCCGACCTTGCCGACCTGGGCACTCCGCTGGAGGCCTTGCTGCCCTATACGCCCATAGAACCCATCCTGGCGAATAATCTGATGAAGCTGTATGTCGACTATATTGACGACTATGGCAATGCCATACTCAATATGACCTATGACGAATTTAAGAGGATAAGGGGAGAACGCAAGTTTGAGATGCAGGTGCGAGAACTGCCATTGAAAGAGGTGGTTAGAGACTATTCTGCTGCGAAAAATTCGGGCAACGGACGCGGGGCTGCCCTGCTTACGGTCTCTGCCACGGGCTACCTGCAGGTGGCACTACGACAATACTCGGCCGAACAGTATTTTGGACTGAGCATGCACGACGCTGTGATTGTGCGTTTCTTTGACGAATAGGGCATGGGGGGCGGGGCTGCCGCTATGCCTATTCGGTGAAATGGTCGACGAGCATGGCCTGTATCTCAGGCGATTCGAAGCCGCGGGAGGCAAGGAATGTGACCAGTTTGGAACGACGTTTTGGGGTGGGTTCGGTGGCACTGTAGGAACTCCACTTCATGTTAGCCACATCCAACATGATGTTGCGGTACTCCTCGTCGGGGATTTCCGCCAAGGCCTCGGTGATGAACTTGGGCGGCACCTGTTTTGAGCGCAGCTGGTAGACCACCTTGAGGCGGCCCCACTTCTGGGTGCGGAGCTTGGAGGAGACGTAGGCGCGGGCATAGCGGCGCTCGTCAATAAACCCCTGGTCGATGAGACGGGAAACAATTTTGCCGGATGCCTCCATCGAAGCACCCCAGTCGCATAGCTTCTTTCTGACCGATGTACGGCACTGCTCTTCATTTGCACAATAACGTTCTGCCCTGGCTAACAGCGACATTTCTTCTTCTGACATATTCTGAACCATATTGCAAAAATACAAAAAAAACAAATGCGCAAAAATCTTTAACATTTCATTTTATCAACAATTGGTTAATACCGCGTTCCGATACTGCTCATAAAAGGAGAAAAAGGGTGGTGGTGGCATGTGACCTGCATGGCTGCACGAGTGGGGGAAGGCGTGGCTGTGGTCGGATATATTTTAAGTCAAAAATCTGCTGAATCAAAAAAAAATCGTATCTTTGCAATTTAAATAATTATATACAGATTATATGGCGAAAGGAAGGATATTATATGTAAGCCAAGGCGTTGCACCTTTTTCGGATGAGAGCGATGCCACGTTGATGACGCGGCATCTGTCTCAGTATACCCAAGAATTGGGTCGAGAAATCCGTGTCTTTATGCCTCGGTTCTACGACATAAATGAACGTAAGCACCAGCTCCACGAGGTGATTCGCCTGTCGGGCATGAATCTGATAGTGAATAATTGCGACCATCAGCTGATAATTAAGGTGGGTTCGTTGCCCTCGGCGCGCCTGCAAGTGTATTTCATCGATAACGAAGAGTATTTCACTAAGTTTGGCAGTTCGTTCGATGCGAAGGGGAACCTGCTTCCCGCCAACGACGAGCGTATACTGTTTTTTGGTCGTGGCACATTGGAGGCGGTGCGCAAGCTGGCATGGCAGCCCCATCTGATTCATTTCTCGGGTTGGTTTAGCTGCATGGTGCCATTCTATCTGCGCCGTATCAACAAGGAGAACGCCTTCTTCAGCGGTACGCGCACCGTGTTTTCGCTGACCGAGGAGCCGTTTAAGGGCAAGTTTCCCGAGGAGATGGAGAAGAAGATGCGTGCCGATGGAGCGACGGCGAAGGATTTGCGCCTGTATCAGGATTTGGACTATATGACGCTGATGAAGGCCGCCATCACATACGCCAACGGCATCGTGGTGGCATCGCCCAATGTCAATCCCGAGTTGGTGCAGTTTGCCAAGGAGAACAAGCGGCATGTGCTGGATTATAATCCAGACCGCAAGGAGTTCTATGCAAAGATTAACAAACTGTATGAGACGCTGTGTGGCAGCGCCATCAACAACTAATACCACTCCCACAACATGCAAAAGATGAATTTCAAGAAATTATTGTTCCCGTTAGGACTGCTGTTGGTACTGTTGCCCTCGGCCTGTACAGAGAAGGAAACGGACTTGGGTGTCGACCTGCAGGACCCGTTTACGATTTATGACGGCGTGCGCGACACGGCATACGTGACGGCATGCACAATCTATGACGACTCGTTGCTGACAGCGGGTTTCACTGCTGGCGTGTTTGGCAATTTTGCCGATGCTACGTTTGGCAGCGTGGAGGCTGTGCTGTATTCGCAGATAACGATTCCGCAGGACGGTGTGCGCATCTCCGAGTCGGTGCAGATTGACTCGGTAGTGTTGACGCTGGTCATCGACACGGTGTTCCCTGCGCGTACCGATTCGACACCTGTGCCGCTGCATATCATTATCAACCAGTTGGCGGAGCCGTTGCTTTCCGACAGCGCGTATACCTCCGATGACCGTCTGGCGGAGAGCAGCACCTGCTTTTTCGACAGTGTGGTGAACTTCACTGCCGACAGCCTGCGGCTGCCCATGCGGCGCGAAATATTCCCGGTGCTGCAGCGCGAGAGTCCCTCGCCAGCCGACTTTGTGGAACAGACTAAGGGGCTTGCCCTGCATCTGGGCAGCGACTGCCAGAAGCTGGTGACGGTCAGTCTGTCGGCTACCAGCACTCGTCTGACGGTCTATTATCACAACCCCGACGTAGACACTAATGCCCGCCAGTTTGACTTTATCATCAACGGTGAGGCGGCACATAGCATGTATTTTAAGCATGACTATAGCGGCACCCCGCTGGCTCTTTTCGGGCAGAACAGGAAGGACACCATTGCCGGTGGCGAGAAGCTCTATTTGGAACCGCTGGGTGGCACACGTGTGCGACTGAGCCTACAGCCGTTCCTCAACCAGTTCCACGCCCAGCACCCGACGGCGGTGATTCACTATGCCGAGTTGTTGCTGCCCGTGTATGACACTGCCGACACTCAGACACCCGTGCGCATTCTGGCAATGAAACGGGGTGCGGACGGTAGCCTGGTGTATGTGACTGATGCCAACGTGTTGACTAACACCTATACGTATGCAGGATTCGACGGCTACTACCATCGAGACAAGCATTATTACCGCCTTAGAGTGTCGCGGCACCTGCAAGAGCTGATGCGCACGGGTAAGGACTATGGCATGGAACTGATTATCGACGCGCGCCGCTCGTCGGGCTTCCGCACGGTGCTCAACGGCACTGAGGCAGACGACCCGGTGCGGATTGACTTTGTATATACTGATATGAAATAATTTCCGACTAGCCGGAGATGTAGGACTGGTCGGACCAATAGAACAACTTAGATAACAACCTATTCAACAAATACCATGAAGAAGATTCTCTTTTTTGCTTTCGGCTGCCTGCTGGCATGTGTGGCAGGTGCCCAGATCCATTACGAAGAAGCTTACGTCACCCATCCCGACCAGATGTATGTGTCGGGCACGTTGAACGACGACAGTGTGCATATCGGCAACTGGACATGGTGGCATCCCAACGGCAAGGTGTTCCGCCAAGGGAAGTACGACAACCAAGGCCATAAGGTGGGCGTGTGGCGCACGTTCTATAACGACGGCACCAAGCACGAAGAGATGGTGATGAGCGGCAGCGGTACCAGTCGCACGTGGTATGCTAATGGGGCCAAGCAGAGCGAGGTGCAGGTGGTGGAAGGCAAGAAACAGGGCATGTTTGTGTCATGGTATCAGAATGGGCAGCAGAAGGATGAGGTGCCTTACGTCGACGGCGTGCGCGAGGGCAAGACCCGCGAATGGCATGAGAACGGCAAGCTAAAGTTTGAAGGCACCTACGTGGATGACGAGCTGGAAGGCCCGGCAGTGTGGTATACGCCCACAGGCAAGAAGGACCAGGAGGGCCGGCTAGTGCAGGGCGAGCAGGAGGGCGAGTGGCTCTTCTACTGGCGCACCAATGGAAACCTGGGCATCCGTGGCCACTATACCGAAGGCAACGAGACTGGCACATGGACCTACTATTATGAGACGGGCGAGAAATGGCGCGAAGGACAGTATAACAATGGATATAAGCAAGGTCTGTGGACCACTTGGTATGAGAGCGGCCAGAAACTGCACGAAGGCCAATATGTGAACGACAAGGAGGAGGGTACATGGACTGCATGGTACGAGGATGGCAATGTCGACTACACGGGCAGCTTCCACAACGGCAAGAAGGAAGGCCTCTGGCGCGGCGTGTACGAAGACGGCAGCGTGCGTTACGAGATGAACTACCACGATGACCTGCAGCACGGCAAGACTGTGCGCTACCATGCTAACGGCAAGGTGGAAATTGCAGAGAACTATGTCGAAGGCGTGCGCGACGGCAAGTATGAACGCTACAACACCGCCGGAGCTCCCGAAGAGATTGGCAACTTTGTGAAAGGCAAGAAGGAAGGCAAATGGGTGTGGTATGACAAGTACGGTCAGGAGGGCGTAGTGGCCCAGTTTAAGGACGGCAAGATGACCTCCATGAAGGACAACACTGCCAAGAAACAGGAAAACAAACGCTGATGCGGTTATTGTTGGCATCCAAGTCCCCACGTAGGCGCGAACTGCTGGGGCAGTTGGGCCTTCCGCTGACTGTAGTGGATGTAGACGTGGAAGAGAAGGTCCCAGCCACATTGTCGGCCGACCGGGTGGCAGAAGCATTGGCTAGCCTCAAGGCGGATGGTTATACCATCTCTCTCGACCCTGACGAGGT
Organism: Bacteroidales bacterium; assembly: GCA_016281475.1. The sequence continues at coordinate 2,982 of JAEEIS010000178.1, read as the reverse complement.
GTTGGTGACAGCCGACACGGTGGTGGTGCTGGGCACTCAGGTGCTGGGCAAGCCCTGTAGTCGCGAGGAAGCGGCCGAAATGTTACACAACCTGTCGGGCAAGGCACATCAGGTGTACACAGGCGTTTGCCTACGCAACGCCGACCGCTGCGTGGCATTCACTGAGCGAACCGATGTCCATTTCCGTCAGCTCACCGACGAGGAAATCAACTACTATATAGATGTCTACAAGCCTTTCGACAAGGCTGGAGCCTATGGCATACAGGAATGGATAGGCATGGTGGGTATTGAACGTATTGAAGGCTGTTACTATAACGTGATGGGGTTGCCAGTGGCTCGCCTTTATCGTGAATTGATGACGCTGACCAAACCAGATGTATGATGAGGACGCTAAGGTTGCTCATAGTGATGATGATAGTGCTGTTGTTGAATGCTTGCGACGGCCCATTTTGTCTTTCGCCTAAGAGTCATAGCACAGCTGACGAAGAGCTAATAGCTAAGATACTGTATGAGGGCGACACGGCGGCTTATAACGCATTTTATGACCAATGTACCGATGCCGGTACGGCGGACGTGTGTCTGGCGTATTCCATTGTGATGGCTAACAAGTACCACTATGCGCCAGCGTGCTACCATGTGTATGAGATATTGGCCGGCCTGTATCGTGTAGCTCCCACCCTGCCCGACGACCCCGATATTGCCGAGTTGCAAGCCGCTATTGCCGATGTCGACTCTGCCATTGCCGTGGTGACGGCGATGGATCCTGCGTTGGATTCGGCCATCAACAATATCGACAGGGGACTTGACTATCTCGATGCTGAAACTCGTCGGATGGCGTTGTCATATTATGGCCGTTCACTATTCTGAACAGCAATAAATCGTTATAAGGCTTTGAATTGCAGCATTCCGTCGATGGTGACGAGGTGCTGGTCGACCATTTCGTGCAGCATTTCTCGCACATGCCCTTCGTCGATGTCGCCAACTTGACGAATCAATTCTTCTGCGCGGTAGGGTCTTTCTTTCAGCAGTTGGAGGAGGCGAGTCCGCAAAGCGGTAGTGCTGTCGGAAAATGCTGCAGATGAGGCTTTTCTCTGCCGCAAGCAATGGTCGCAGATGCCGCAAGAGTCTGTGGCGGTTTCTCCAAAGTAGGCGAGCAGCATTGTGTTGCGGCACTCTCGGTCAGCCAAAACGTAGTGGCGGATGGCCTCCAGTTGCTCGGTGGCGTGCTGCTTCAGTTCGGTGTAATTGATCTCAGTCAGATAGAGGTCGTTGGCATCGATGCGCGGTGAGGTGAAGACGATTTGCGGCTTGAGGTGGCGGGGCCGGTATACGACAGCCTTGAGTGCGTCCATGTGGAGCAACATGTTGCGTATTTGTTGTGGGTCGAGGTATAGTCTGCGGGCCAGCATCTGTTCGGAGATGGGAGTGAAGTCGGTGAATAGCCCTCCATACATACGTAGCAGCAGCGACATGAGGTCGCTGTAGCGTGGCTGTTCCACTTGGAAACGGTAGACATCCTCTCGGCTGAGGGGGATGTAGAGACGCGACTGCGATTCGTCGGGTTCGGGCAGGGCCAACAGCCCTTCTCTCTCGAGCAGGCGGGTGGCACTGAAGAATTCCATCACATTGAACCGATAGGTGCTGCACAGAGCTTCGAAGTCGAAATCGAACTGGCAGTCGGTGCCAGCCCCAATGGGCAGTTGGTAGTAGTTGCAGATGGCTCGGTAGATGTTGGCGATGTGTTTGCGTGGCGGATAGCTGTTGTCGAAGTTGCGTTGCAGGGTATCGAGGTCGTCGTCGTTGTAGAGCAGCACGGCGAATGCCTTCTTACCGTCTCGTCCAGCACGTCCGGCTTCTTGAAAGTAGGCTTCGACGGAGGTGGGTATGTCGAGGTGTACAACATAGCGCACGTCGGGTTTATCGATGCCCATGCCGAAGGCGTTGGTTGCCACGATGACACTCACCTCGCCTTGCATCCAGCGGCGTTGGGCGTTGTCGCGTTCCTTCGGCTCTAGCCCGGCGTGATAATATGTGGCACTGACACCGTTGGCTATTAGCCGGTCGGCTATTTCGCGTGTGCGACGGCGGTTGCGCACGTAGACAATGCCGCTGCCGCCCACGTTGTGCGCAATGCGCAGCAGCCGCCCTTGTTTGTCGTCCTCGTGGAAGACCATGTATGCCAAATTGTGGCGGTGGAAACTGGACCGGAACAGACGACTGGTGGAGGCAAACATGAGCTGTCGCTGTATGTCGTCGGCGACCTGTGGGGTGGCGGTGGCGGTGAGTGCCAGAATGGGAAGGTTGGGATGGTAGGCTCGTATCTTGGCTATCCTCAGATAGGAAGGTCGGAAATCGTAGCCCCACTGCGAAATGCAGTGTGCCTCGTCCACGGCAAGGAACGAGACGTGCATCTGTCGGAAGTGTTCGATGAAGACCTGTTGGTTGAGTCGCTCGGGAGAGACATAGAGCAACTTGATTTTGCCGTGGATGCAGTTGTTGTAGATGATTTCCTGTTCGATACTGGTGGTACCCGACACGAGACAGGCTGCTTTGAAGCCACGGCTGCGTAGCTGCTGCACTTGGTCTTTCATTAGCGAGATGAGAGGGGAGACAACGAGACAGAGTCCGTCGAGCATCAAGGCGGGCACTTGGTAGCAGACCGATTTGCCTCCACCCGTAGGCATGAGTGCCAAAGTATCGCACCCCTGCAGGATCGAGTCTATTATCTCGGCCTGCAGGGGGCGGAAGGAGTCGTAACCCCAATATTTTTTCAGTATTCCTTGTTTGTCAGCATCAGATTTCATGATTGGTCAAAGAACTGGGCGACAGACCTAGTCTCTGCTATCTCAGCAGCGTGATGCTGCCCTTCTGCGTGACGATGTCCTCGGTGCCGGGGCGGCGGTAGGTGACGATGTAGACGTAAGTGCCTTGGGGGCACTTGAGGCCCTCGTTGGTGTTGCCGTCCCACTTGAAGTGGAGGTC
>JAEEIS010000177.1 GCA_016281475.1 Bacteroidales bacterium | reverse complement strand
GTATTTGCTCAGGTCTCTCACCTTCTCCAAGGCAAGGCTGTCGATGGCCTGCTTGCGTTCGAAACTCAGTTCGTCTTGTGCGAGGGCGATGCCCGCAAAGCACATGACAAAGGCTAATGTGGCGATGATCTTTTTCATTTCTTTATCAGTTCAAGTTCGTTAATCTTTCCGTTGGCGTTGTATTTGATGTCGTGCACCTTCTCGGAGGCCTTCTTCTGGTCCTTCACGTAGTTGAGGTACTTCTCGATGGTGGTCGGACGGTCGTAGTCGTTGAAGCCTGCGTTCTGCTTGATGATAAGGAGCACAGGGGTGTTGGGCGACTCAAACATGTCCAAGGTCTCGTTGATGATGCGGTTGGCCTGGCTGGTGCTACCGGCATTGGCGATGCTGTTGAAGTTGCGTCCCAACACGACATCTACAGCGGCGGCTTGTTCGCGTTCCTGGGCGGCACGACGTTCTTCTTCGTCCCTCTGTGCGCGTTCGCGGGCCAATTTCTTTTCCACCTGGAAAATCAAGTCGTCGACTTCGGCGTTCTGCAGATTCCAGTCCTTGATGGTCTGCACACGAGCTTCTTTCTCTTCGAGGGTCCACAAGGTCTCATCGTCGAGGATGGCGTTCAAGTCGGCGATAGCCTGTTCGACTTTGGATTTGTACTCAGCCTCAGCGGCTTCCTTGGCAAGACGTTTCTTGCTCTTGCAACTGGTGGTGCCTCCCAGCGTGATAAAAGCGGCCAAGAGAACCAGCATGACGGTTGTGATTTTCGATTTCATATTCTTTTAAATTTCAAAATTTTCAAGATTTCAAGATTTGTTTCTATAAATAACTCATACAAACCTATTAAAATTGCAAAGATAGTGCTTTTTTCGTTGCACAAGGCGAAATAGAGCAAAATTAATGCCAAAGTAGAGTTCTATTGAAAAGGATTGGTTTTTTAGGCCTCAACAGGTATGTCATCCCCACGTGGGCAGGTGGGCAAAGGCTTGGGATCTATAGCTGTTGAAGCCGTTGTATTGAGTTCCATCTTTTTTTACCGCCGTGCATAGATTCCCGTTGTCGCACATGCCCACGTAGGAATGACATGCACGGCGAGCTGGAATGACATGGGAGGCTTGCGAAATCTAGCCATTAGACTATCCCAACGGTATGGTCTTAATCACCTTATAAATCGGTCCCGTAGGCTGCAAAATGCTTTGGAAATACACCAGTTCCTTCACGTCGGCATGGAGGTAGGTCTTCTGCTCGATGCCATTGCAGACTTTCAGGAAAAACTGCTTGTCGACCAGCGACTTGATGCGGCACACCGTGAGATGCGGTACAAAGTTCTGGCGGTCACGCAGATAGCCCAAGTCATCGAAAGCGTCCAAGAGGTCGGCTTCGAGGTCAAACAAGGCCTGGGGCTGGTCGTTCATACCGAGCCATAGCACACGAGGTACATGGTTGGAACCGAAGAAACCGGTACGGTCGAAATCCATGGTGAAAGGCTGGTGACGCTTGGCCACCTTTTGGCAGGCCTCGATGATGTCAGGGATGTCGTCGACAGGCGTGCTGCCAAGGAATTTCAAGGTGAGATGGATGTTTTCGGGACGACAGTAGTTGATGAACTTCTCGTGCGGAAGGTTTTTCTTCAATCGCTCCACCATGAGGGGATACTCCGTCCCCGTCGGGATATGGATGGCCAAAAAGGTGCGTTTGGTGTACATGGCGTTTATTTTTGTGCAAAAATAGGGTTTTTCTTCCCAATTCAACAAAAAACCGTACTTTAGCACCATCAAAAACAGACCTCATCATGAACACTTACTCCATTGGAATCGACATTGGCGGCACCAACACCGACATTGGGCTGGTGCGCGACGACGGCCGCTGCTTGGCCAAGAAAAACCTGCCCACCAACAAATACTACGATGCCTCCATCTATGTGTCCGACATCTGCGAACAAATCAAATCCTTGATGGCCGAAAACGGTGTCAAGGCCATCGACGGCATCGGCATCGCGGCGCCGGCGGGCAACTACTACACGGGCTGCATCGAAAACGCCACCAACCTCAACTTTAAAGGCATCGTCGACTTGGCGGCGGCTTTCCGTTCGCATATCGACGTACCAGTGGTCGTTTCCAACGATGCCAACGCAGCCGCCTACGGCGAACTCGTCTACGGCGGTGCCAAGGGCATGAAGAATTTCATCACTTTTACTCTCGGCACGGGCGTAGGTAGCGGCATCGTGGTAGACGGCAAACTGGTCCACGGCAAGACTGGCGGCGCGGGCGAACTCGGCCATGCCATCCTCATCCCTGAAGGCCGCCCCTGCGGCTGTGGGCGCAAAGGCTGCCTTGAGACCTATACCTCCGCCACGGGCATCCGTCGCACAGCACTCGAAATGATTGAAGCCACACCTGATTACGTGGGCACACTCTCACAAGTGCCGCCCGAAGAACTAACGAGCAAGATGGTAGGCGATGCCGCCAAATCTGGTGATTCGTTAGCCCTCAGAGTCTTCGAAAAGACGGGCTATTGGTTAGGCATCGCGTTGGCCAATGCCGTGGCCTTCAGCGGTCCCGAGGCCATCTTCCTGATGGGCGGTCCCGTGAAGGCCGGCGAGGTGCTGATGAAGCCCGTACGCGAGTCGTTCAAGAAACATCTTTGCTTCGTCTACGACGGCAGCGTCGACGTTCGCGTCTCCGAGCTGCCCGACAACGACGCGGCTATCCTTGGGGCGGCAGCGTTATCGAAGGCGTAAAATGCTGAGATTTCCTTCGGGAATGGAGTGCTACATTTGGTTTGAAAAGCGACGGCAGAAAACACCTTCCAACCTTTGGACACCACAAGCCGCCGCATTAAAAATACTATCCAAACTCCATTCCCCGCAGGGGAATCTCATCTATCAAAACACCAGCACCTCCGATTCTCCGAAGTTGTCGTAAGAAGAAGTAATCACCCTCTCCCCTGCCTCAAGGCCTTCGACGACCTCGTAATACTGCGGGTTTTGCCGCCCAATCTTGATATCGCGCTTGGTGGCCTTGCTACCGTCGGAAGAGAGTACATAAATCCACTTGCCACCGGTCTTTTGGTAGAAGGCGCCACGCGGGATGAGCACCGCCTCCACGGGTTGGCCGAGTTGCAGGTTGAGGTAATAGGTCTGGCCGCTGCGGATGTTCTCAGGCTGCTGCTCCATGAACTTGAAGTCGGCCTTGAACTTGCCATCGCGCACCTCGGGATACACTTTTCTAATCTGTGCCTGATACCGCTCGCTCTGCCGTTCAAAGGTAGCCTCCAAGCCAGGCGTGATGCGGTCGATGTAATGCTCATCGATTTGGGCCTCAATCTTGTAGCTGTCGAGGTTATTGATTTGCCCGATCTTGGAGCCTGCGCCCACCGACTGGCCCAACACCACATCCAAGAGGCCTAACTCGCCGTCGATGGGTGCCGTGATGGTCAGGTTTTCCTTTCGCTTGCGGATCATCATCATGTTGATGCGCATATTCTCAAGGCTCTCGCGCATACGGTCGATTTCCACGGAGCGATGGAGGCTGTCCTGCTTGGCACGGTTCTCCACCAACTTCAGGCGGCTGTTGGAGAGCGTGAAGTCCTCCTCGGCCTTCAGGTAGTCCTCGCGGGCAATGAGGCCGTCGTCGTAGAGCGATTGCTGCGCCTCGTAGGTGCGACGGTTGCGCTGCACCTCCATCTGAAGCTGAAGTTTCTCCTGCTCCACGCTCAGGTACTTTTGCTCCATCTGAATCGCGGTGTTGCGCAGGATGTTCTCCTTTTCGGCGAGGTCGGCCTCGGAGGAGAGAATCTGCATGTCGAGGTTCTCATTGCTCAAGATAAGAATGACATCGCCTGCCTTGACGCGGCTGCCTTCCTCGGTGACGATCTGTTGCACCACGCCACCCTCCAACGGGCTGATTTGGATGGTCGTCATCGGCGCGACCTGCCCGCTGATGCGGATGTAGTCGTTGAACTCGCCCGAGGTGACGGTGCTCACGGTGATGTTGTCCGCTTCGATGCGGAGTTTCTTCGAGTCGTCCCTGAAGATGAGCCAAAGGATGAAGACGAGTAGCAACGCCCCGCCCCAGAACGGCAGTGCCTTCTTGGTGAATGCGCGGCGAATGCCTTTTTTCTGTTCGATTTTACGATCCATTGAGTGTTCCATATTGTTGAAGTGTTGATTGTTTAACTGTT
>JAEEIS010000176.1 GCA_016281475.1 Bacteroidales bacterium | reverse complement strand
CTCAACTGTTGCAAATTATGCAATAATTAAACATTACTAGTAAATTTTGGTGCAAAAGAAAAGAGGATACCCAGATGTTGGGCATCCTCTTTTGCTGTATGAAAAGTTGTTGATTACTCTTCCTCTGCGGCGGCTTCTTCGTAGGCTTTGAGGAGGGCCTGCTGGACGTCGGTGGGGACGAGTTCGTAGCTGCTGAAGGTCATGGTGAAGGTACCGCGGCCGCTGGTGAGGGAGCTCAGGGCGGTGCAGTAGCGGTTCATTTCGGCCAACGGGGCTTTGGCCTTAAGGGTGGTGTATTTGCCCTCGGCATCCATGCCCATGACGATGGCGCGGCGGCCCTGCAGGTCGGTCATCACGCCTCCCTGGCTCTCGGTCGGGACGGTGACGGCGACGTCGTAGATGGGTTCCTTAATCTTGGGGTTGGCCAGCTTGAAGGCTTCGCGGAAGGCGGTACGGCCTGCAATCTTGAAGGCGGTTTCGTTGGAGTCGACGGGGTGCATCTTACCGTCGTAGATGTTGACGACGATGTCGCGAGCGTAGGAACCGGTGAGAGGACCTTGCTCCATTTTCTCCATGATACCTTTGAGGATGGCGGGCATGAAGCGTGCGTCGATGCTACCGCCGACGATGCAGTTGTTGAAGACCAGCTTGCCGCCCCACTCCAGAGGATATTCCTGAGTGTCGCGGATGGGGTACTTGGTCTGATTGGGCATGCCGTCGTAGTAGGGCTCGATGAGCATGTGGACTTCACCGAACTGACCGGAACCACCAGACTGTTTCTTGTGGCGGTACATGGCTTCGGCGCTCTTGGTGATGGTCTCGCGGTAGGGGATGTTGGGGGCGGTGAAGTTGACACCCAGCTTGTACTGGTTCTCGAAATACCACTTGACGGTGTTGAGGTGCAGCTCGCCCTGGCAGCCGAGGATGACCTGGCGCAGTTCGCGGCTGTTCTCGAGCGAGAGGCTGCGGTCGTAGGTGGCGAGGTCTTTCAGTGCGGCACCGACCTTTTCGTCGTCGTTGCTGTTGGCGGCCTTGACGGCGACTTGGTAGATGGGAGTCGGGAAGACAATCTCCTCGACGGCGTCATCGGTGTTCTTGGCGGTGGTGAGGGTGTGGTTGATTTTTACATCTTTCAGCTTGATGGTGCAGATGATGTCGCCGGCGCAGGCTTTCTCGACACGCTGACGGTCCTTGCCGCTGCAGACGAGCACCTGGCTGACGCGCTCCTTGCTCTGGTTGCAGGCGTTCACCACGTCCTGAGCCTCGGCCAGTTCGCCGTCGTAGATGCGGAGATAGGTGATTTCGCCGAGGTTTTTATCCTTGGCGCTCTTGAATGCGAATGCCACGGTGGGGTTGGCGTTGTCGCACTTGAGCTCTTTGCCGGCCTGGGTCTTCTTGGGCTCTGCCACCTCGTTGGGGGCGGGCACGTTCTGGCCGATGAATTCGAGCAGGCGGGCGACACCCATGTTCTCCTTGGCGGAGGAGCAGAGGATGGGGAAGAGGTCGCGCTTGTCGATGGCGAGTTTGAGGGCCTTGGTCAGTTCCTCGGGGGTGAGGTCGCCATTTTCGAAATATTTCTCCATCAGCTCGTCGTCGGCAGCGGCAGCTTCCTCAACGAGGGCTTCGCGCATCTCGGCGGCACGGTCGGCGTAGGCGGCGGGGATGTCTTCCTCGGTGGCCTTGCCGTCCTTGAAGGTGTACATCTTGTTGGTGACGATGTCGACAATCTGGTTGAAACCCAATCCGGCGTTGGTGGGGAACTGGAGCACGGTGCACTTGGCGCCGAAGAAGTCCTTCAGTTGGTTGACGCTCTCGTCGAAGTTGGCCTTTTCGGCATCAAGATGGTTGACGACGTAGATCATGGGAGTGCCGAGTTTGGCGGCATAGCGGTTGGCGACTTCGGTGCCGACCTCGACACCGCTCTGGGCGTTGACCACGACCACGGCAGCCTCCACCACGCTGAGGGCTGCTGCCAGCTCGCCCTGGTAGTCGGCGAAGCCGGGCACATCGAGGATGTTCACCTTCTTGCCACCAAATTCGGTGTACATGAGGGAGGTTTCGACCGAGTATTTGCGGTCAATTTCGATGTCGCGATAGTCGCTGATGGTGTTTTTGTTGTCCACGCTGCCACGACGGTTGATGAGGCCGCCGCAGAAGGCCATGGCTTCCGCCATGGTGGTCTTGCCCGATTTGGCACCACCCACGAGGGCGATGTTGCGGATGTCGTTAGTCTGGTAAATCTTCATTGTTTGTATTATATTTATTTATTTGTTATCTATCTATGTGTAAACATACTAGAGCAAAAGGCAAGGTCTTTTACTCCAGTCAATTGAAAGGCAAAGATACGAACTTTTTTTGAATTATTGTCTTCCGTTGTCGAAATATCCATTTTTTTGTGTACTTTTGCATCCAAAATTGGTATTTAACAAAGGCATGGGTGTAATTGCAAAACAGAGTATTAAAGGGGCTCTGGCTAATTATCTAGGAGTCATCATCGGGGCCTTCACCACCTTTTTTGTAGTCACCGACCTGCTCACACAGGAGGAGGTAGGGCTGACGCGGGTGATGGTGGATGCTGCCATGCTGTTCTCTGGCCTTGCACAGCTGGGCACCAACGCCTCCATTCTCCGTTTCTACCCACGGTTCAAGGATCCCGAGCATCGCGACCATGGTTTCTTTGGCTGGACGCTGATTCTTCCGCTGATAGGGTTTACTATTATCGCCATCTTTTTCTTTGTTTTCAAGGATGGTGTGGTGGCCTATTACTCCAAGTCTGCCCCATTGTTGGTCGACTATGTCTATCTGCTGCTGCCGTTGACTTTTTTTACGCTCTATATGACGGTGTTCGAGACCAATGCCAGCGTGCTGCTGCACATAGCTTTGCCCAAGTTTGTGCGCGAGGTGGTGATTAGGCTTCTCAACCTCGTCACCTATCTGCTTTACGGATACGGCATTGTTTCGCTCGACCTCTTCGTAATCCTCTTTTGTTCCAGTTGGGCGATAGCCACGATTATCAACTTTTTCTACCTGATGTCGTTGGGTAGGGTGTCCTTTCGGCTCGACTGGCAGTTTGTCGACAAGGCCCTGTTTCGTGAGGTTGCGGTGTATACACTCTTTATGACCGCCACCGTGCTGGCGGGCAACATCAAGCTGTTCAATTCCCTGTTTCTTGCCAAGGAGGGATTGAAGTTGGCAGGCATCTATACTATAGCCTGCTACATTGCTAACGTGGTGGAGATACCCTACCGTTCTTTAGGTGCCATCTCCAGCCCCATTATCTCACAGGCCGTTGCCGACGGCAACATCGAGGAAGTGAACCGCTTGGGACAACAGGTGTCGCTCCACCAGATGCTGGTGGCGTGCATGTTGCTATTCTTTATTTGGATTAATATCGAGCCGCTCTTTGCCGTCATCCCCAATGGCGACCGGTACGTCTCGGGACTCTGGGTGGTGCTCTTTCTGGGTATTGCCAACATCCTCAACTCATCCCTTAGTATCGCCACCAACATCCTTAATTTTTCCCAACACTACACCTATTCACTGCTCTTCATTTCGTTGCTTACGGCTGCGGCCATCGGCTTCAATGTCTGCTTGATACCGCCACTCGGGGTTACGGGATCGGCGTGTGCCACGATGTTGGCTTACATAGTATATTTCACTCCGTTGCTCACGTTGCTGTGGCGGAGGTTGGGTGTCACCTTGTTCTGTCGCAAACAGCTGTGGGTGTTGCTGTTTACGGTTTTGCTATTTGGACTCAATGTATTGTGGCAATGGTTGCTGTCGCCACTTTTTGGCCGCCTTGGAACGGGGCTGCCTGCCGTGTTGTTTCAAGCCCTGTTGCGAACACTCCTCTTCGCCATTGTCGCATACGTCGGCATACGTCGTATGCATGTCAGCGCAGAGGTAGACCATATCCTGAGGTTGAGAAAGTAGTATAGCCGTCCACCCATGAAATCGTGGACTGTGGAAAAAAGAGGGTGTCAGAAAAGACGCCCTCTTTCTGATTATAGGGTCGGAATCAGTAACCAATCCAAGGGATCGTAATGGTTCCCTTCACGCCGACATGGTCTTTGTCTTTCCCCTTGCCGTCGAGCATGATTTGTACCTCTTCGCCATTGCAGCAAAGCACTTTGTGGGCATTGCCGTTCAGGACATCGTTGGTGGCATCCTGCCAACCATGGAACTCTCCATACCATGTGGCTTCGGCAGAGTATTCCGGTTTGCCTCCTGTGCGTTCGGTATCAATGACCATCTCTTCGCAACCATCCTCAAGGTCAAGCTCGCGGGTGAATGTGTTTTTAAACACTGTTTTAGCCTGGTTACTGCCGCCTTCGCTAGCTATCAGTGAGACACTGAACCCACAATGTTTGTCTTCAAAGTTGAGCAGATAGACATGCAGGCTCCACCAAACTTCTGTGTCTTTCTTGGTGTACATGTCCTCATCGCCATGAATCAATTCGGTATTGTTCCCCCCTCTGTATGGAATAAGATTCTCTTGGTGCCATGTTTGACATTTTCTTGTTTGAGTTTTTCCTGCAGGTTTAGATGGTCGAAGCAGGCTTTCTTGACGTTCTCAGGGGTGAGTCGGTAGCCTTCAGGTATTATCTCATAGATGGGCAGCAACGCTCTGTTGCAGAAGTCACAGAAAACGCAATTCTCCAAGTCGTCGCAACTGCGTACCCATTCGTCGAAATCCTTTGTTGAGGCAGTTCCTCCGTTGATACTCTGTGCCAAGACAGACTTGCCCCCTCGGCAATACGTAGATTCAAGTCTGAAATACAGCTACCAACCTCATTTTGCATAATACCCGCCTGTCTTATCAGAATCTCGATGTTCTATCAAACCCTCCTTCATAAGTATGGCTAAATGACGGTCAATTGTAGAAATGCTCTTGCCTGAAATGTCAGAAATACCCTTTCTCTGAATACCTGGATTAGAACGGACAATAGTAAGCGTGACCATCATACTGGAATTTACCCTATCATTTCGACTATCATCAGATACTTTTATTGCTAAAGGTAGTACCAATTCCACCGCATCAACCTCAATCTTGTTTTTCAGTTTCGGTTCTCCCCATTGAGCATCTTTCCAAGCTGATATGATGGTCGGGAAACCAGACCCGACATTCTCTCCATAACCAATCATTCGGAGCATATTCTGAATTCTTGGATTACGAGCTTTGGAGTTACCACCTTCGTATATCATCTCAACAGGCAGTTTCAGTAGTCCAGGATTACGGAAACACAATCAGTCGTCGTGCTTTTCAACTCGTAGTATTCCAGCATCCATCAGCAAGTCGGAGTGTATGATGGCATTTGTAAAAGCCTCTCTTACTGCCTTGTGTTGTGGAGTGTCATCCACTCTCTGTATCCCTTCCATACGGAACGGTCTCGGAAGGTCTGCTGTGACTTTCGGTATCACCCTGCTGAAGAACTGATAGAGGTTGTTTCCCCAACGGCCATCGTATGTCAGTCTGTCACTATAACGTTCATCACCGATGAGGTTGCAGAAGTCGAGGTAGTCCATACGGAAATTGGCAAAACGTTCTTGCACGGACAATCCCTTGCCGAACATCATCAGTCCGGCCATAGTAAGCCCCTTCTTTGCCCGTTGCCCTGTCAATGATGTATCCACCAAGGTTTTTGAGAAACGTTTTGTCATCAACCTCATTCCACACGTGACCATCATTCCGAAATTGGAATAGGGTACGGTAACGGTGTAATGTGTCTATATCGATGTCGTTCATATCATAGTGTTCCAGCAGCATACCGTCGTTCCCGTCCTCAAACGAGTCTCGTATCATGGCTCTCACCTGCCGTTCAGTACAATGATAATCGCCTTCGTGGTTTCGTCTGTATGTTCCCTTATACACATTGCCGTTCAAATAGATGGGCTTTATTCTCCAATCAGCTTGTGGCACGTGGATACAAACTAACTGTACATCGTTTATATCAACTATTTCTACATCGTTACTGTTAAGGATATTATCGTTCACCTTATCGCTGTTGATGGTGTTCCAGAAGTCGTTGACTATCTTCTGTGCATCATCGACACCGATGATTTGAAAACGTTTCTTTATATCCGTTTCTTTACGGTTCTCTTCAATGCCCAACAGAATTATTCCACCGATAGTGTTGGCAAATGCAGAGTATGTTTCCCAAACGGATTTTGGAACTTCGGATTTTGCCCGTTTGCATTCCAAAGTCACACACTCACCATTCTGTAGTATATCTATTATTGGCCACTTCTATTAATTGCATGTAATTAAAGTCTCAAATTCATATCAAATTCATAATATACAGTTTACAAATTCTCCAATTCTCTAATTCTTGATAAATAGAATATAATACTCCCCAAAATTTAGACAACTGCTATAGGGAAAAAAGTCGTACCTTTGCAGAATGAAAAGAAAGGAGTAAAAATGCCAAGAAAAAGTAAATTCGATTCATCGTTCAAGGCCAAGGTGGCCGTAGAGGCGATTAAAGAAAGCAGGACGCTGCCCGAGCTGGCAGTGGAGTACGG
>JAEEIS010000175.1 GCA_016281475.1 Bacteroidales bacterium | reverse complement strand
TTCCCGCTCCACCGTGTCGTGGGCCGTCTGTCGTCCGCCCTGGGGCGTGGCAAACTGCCATCCCTTCTGAAATGTGATGTCTATATACAATGTGTGCCCGTTGTCACCATTATCGACAAACTGCACATCTTCAACATACCAGGGCTCCGTAAGCCCCAATGCCATCGTGAATATCTCTATCGTTTCCATTTCGCAAATTTACGACTTATTTCTGTTTTACCCACTATAAACGTTATAGAGCCACAAAACGGCGGTCATGCGACCGCCGTTTTCTTTGTCTTTTTAGATTTCAGGTTCTGCCGTTTTCTTGGGTTTTACATTGCGAGTGGTGGTGACAAGAATCCCCTGCCGAATAATGCACTTACTGTTCTCGTAGTATTTTCGTTCCCCGAGATTAACGCACCTAAGAGAGGTATACACAATGCCAATTTGGTCTTTGTCAAAGTTGTCGCATAATGCCTTGATGCTCCCAAAATAGTGGTGCGAATGGTCTGCTTTTAATTCTAAGTGTATGACTTTAAATGGTCTATGCATAATGTTGTGTTTTTTGTATGATTGCAAAGATACAAATAATATTGCAAATATCAATAATTATTTTTTTGTTTGTGTGCATCCATGAAATTGTACTGAAAAAAGTTGACTCTTCTCTGAGTCAACTTTTTTCAGTCCATTGCAATAATGGAGGCTGTGTATCTTTTGCCTATCGTTTTTTGCCAGCGAATAATTTCGTGCGGCGGTTCTCTTCTAGGCCACCAAAGCCGACCAATTTGATGTCTTCTATGCGCACGAATGTGGTGCCGTCGGGCATGCCGTTGCCGTCCACTTCTTCGAACTCAACAATCTCGTTGCTGAATTCTTTTACCTTGCCGTAGAATTGCAGGTCGCATTCTAGCCTCACCACCGCAATCAGCCGTTCCTGTTGGCAGAGGTTGAGTACCACGTGGATGAGGTCTAGCTCAGACCAATAGCCCTTCGGGAGGTCGTATTTGTCGGGTTTGGGTTTGATGAATTGCAGCATGTTTTTGAGGTACATGGTGCTGTGTCGGATTTGGAATACGGAGTCGTTGCGCGACACGTAGTATCCATCGTCAAGGTCGTTCTCTTGGTAGGAGTGGAGTAGGAATTCGTTGTCGGTGCAGGCAGCAATGTAGCCCACTTCAAAATTATGGTTGTCGTCGGGGTTGGTGTAGAGTTCAACCAACTCGTTGGCATTGCATAGTTGCTTTATTATGTCGTTCATAGGGCGGATGGAGTTAGGATGTATTCTGAGTGCAAAGGTACATCTTTTTCTTCGATCTGCAACATTTTTATGGCAATAAAATGGCATTATTTACGTTAATACAATAATATGAAGCGTCTTGTTTTGGGTACAGCAGTTCTGTTTTTTCTTGCCTGTGCGGGCAGGGAGGAGACCGTAGTTGCAGAATACGGGCTGTGCGACACCGATTTTGTGACTGTTTGTCGCGAAAAAGTCCGCTATACCGCAACCGAGCAAAGGCTGCTGTCGCTTGGATTGGTAGATGTGCAGACGCTCGACCCTACCATTCAAGTGCATCTGGTCTATGCCACGGAGGACAATTTTCTGGGTCGGGTGCTGTATGCCGATATTCACAGGGCGTTCCTTCTCCCCGCTATGGCGCGGAAGGTCGTGGCAGCGCAGGAGGCTCTGCATGAGGAGCGTCCCGACTTGGATTTGCTCATTCTCGATGCCGCGCGACCGCTGTCAGTGCAGTATCAGATGTTTCATGTTGTGGCGGGTACACCACAAAACCGCTATGTCGCCAACCCCAAGAAAGGACCCGGTATGCATAATTTTGGTGCGGCAGTGGACGTGACGCTGGTCGACCACGATGGCAACTGGCTCCCGATGGGCACAGACTTTGACCACTTTGGACCCGAGTCTCATATCGACAACGAGTCCCATCTGCTTGCCACGGGGAAGATAACACAGGAGGAATACGACAACCGTCGCCTCCTTCGCCGTGTCATGCGTCAGCAAGGGTTGATTCCTCTCACCTCTGAATGGTGGCATTTTAGCCTAATGTCCACCGCGCAGGCACGTCGGACACTAAAGGCGATTGAGTAGGTTGAAAATAGAAAATTGAAAATTGAAACTTCGTGGAGGTGAGTTGCTTGATCGCTCCCGCGCGTCCCCTCTTTAGAGGGGTGGACGTAAGGCCGGGGCATGTTTATTAAATAAGGTGTTTTGCTATGCGCAGTTGGAAGTAACTATATTTGCCTTCAAAATGTTCGAACAGAGGTTTGAGGGTGGTCACTTCGGGATGCTCCTGTATGTAGCCCAGTATCTCGCTCTGCTGTTCAGCATCAAGAATCAGGTTGGGGTCCAGTATCCCTTTTTCGACGGCAGTGACCAGATAGCCTTCCGTCGTAGAGATGGCTCTAAGCATCGCCCCAGCCACGTCCTCGACACTCTTCCCTTCTGCAAACAGGCGTGCCGCCAGCATGTAGGCTGGCTCTTTGGGGTGCTCTTGGTCGTAGCAATAATCCTCCACCATCTGTATGATTTCGGCACCGAAACGGTCCACCTTGGCAGCCCCGATGCCCGAAATCTTCAGCAGCGACTTGCGGTCGCGGGGCAGCTGGTCGGCAATCGCCAGCAGGCTCTTCTGTGTGAGGATGGTATAGGCGGGCAGCCCGTCCTCCTTGGCGTGGGCGGTGCGCCACTTGGTGAGGATTTTGATAAGCTTGGGGTTCTTGTTGTCTGCGTAAGTCTCTTCCACCCTGATGCTCTTTTGCTTCTTAGGTTTCTCCAGCACAAAGTCCACTTTGCACTTCTGGTAGCTGGCAATATCAAATCCCTTGTCATGCACCAATCGTAGTACCTTCTGTTTGAGTTGGTGGGCAGTGCGGAATCGCTCTGCGATGTCGGCAAGGCGTTTGGACACATCCTTGTTGTCCACCTCTAGGTCGAGGATGGGCAGCACCTTGTCACCGATGGCATTGGTCTGTTCTAGAAAATAGGCGGTAGCCTTGTTCACCCGTTCGGCAAGAATGGGCTTGGCATCGCTTTCGGGCATCTGGCTGATGCCGATAAGTTGGCGATGGAATCGTTCTGTCACAGAAGACAGGTTGGCAATCTCTGGGCACACCTGCTCAGTCATCAATGCCGCCTGTTGTGGATAGGTGCTGCGGAGGTGCTCTTGCAGTAGGCGTTCCAATGCGTTTGCCTCATGGCTGATGGCACTCATGTCGAACAGCTCGAACAGTTTGTTGTAATAATATTGTGTCCGACAGCCCTCCAACTCTGCCTCAGCCTGCTGGGGCGGGGTGAGGGTGTTGTTGAACTGGGCAATATCTTGGCTGTCGAAGACATTGTTGGCCGAAATAGGGGAGAGGAGCGTAAGTCCTTCGAGGCTGCGGCAACGGCTCAAGGCCACGTACACCTGCCCATAGGTGAAGGCGTGTGCCGCGTCAATCTGCACACGGTCGAATGTCAGTCCTTGTGCCTTGTGGATGGTGATGGCCCATGCCGTTTTGAGCGGGTACTGTTCAAACGTGCCGTCCACGGTCTGTTTGATTTGGTTGTCAGCGGGGTCTATCTCATACCGTATGTTCTCCCACCGTTCTGGCGTGACGTTGATGGTGGTGCCATCCTCGTCGTCCACAACCACCGCCATTTGGGTGTCGCCGTTGTCGTCATACACCTCGTTCAATTCCCTCACGGTCCCGATTTTGCCGTTGTAATAGCGGTGTGCGCCGCTGCTGTCGTTCTTTACAAACATCACCTGTGCTCCAGGCTTTAGCACCAGCGTCTTGTCCGTTGGGGCGGAACCATCTGGGAAATTGCCTTGCACCCTTGCCTCCAATGTGAACGGCTCCGTCTTGAGGGCATCGAGCCGTTGCTGGTTCACACGGTCGGCCTGATAGTTGTGGGTGGTAAGCAATATCGGCTCGGCAGTGCCGTCATGAGACGAGTGTTGTGAATTGCTTGCTGCGTTAGCCGTCCCCTCTTTAGAGGGGTGGCTCGAAGAGCCGGGGTATGTCCCAGAGTGGTCTGCCGCAAGGCGGGGGGTGTGTCTCACTCGGGAGTTAAGGGCATCCAATGTCGCTTGGTCGAAATGGTTGTCGCGCACATTGTTCAGCAGCTCCACGAAGTGGCTGTCCTGTTGGCGGTAGATGGTGGTCAGCTGTATTGTGACATAGCGTAGTCGTTGCAACGCCTTGCTGTGGAAGAAGAAAGGCGATGGGTAGACGCGCTCCATATAGGGGCGTTCCTCCTCAGTGACCACGGGAGCCAACTGTTGCACGTCGCCAATCATCAGCAGCTGCACGCCGCCAAAAGGTTGGCTGTTGCAGCGGTAGCGTCGCAATGTGGCATCCACCGCGTCCAGCAGGTCGGCTCGCACCATGCTTATCTCGTCGATGATAAGCAGGTCCAGCGTGCGGATGATGTCCATCTTGCTCTTGCGCAGCTGGCGTTGCTGTTCCGGCATCTGGTACTCTGTCACCAGCTCGGGAATATCGGGCAGATAGGGACAGAATGGCAGTTGGAAGAAGCTGTGTATCGTCACCCCGCCGGCATTCACCGCCGCCACCCCCGTAGGAGCCACCACCACATGGCGTTTGGGGCAGTGCTCCGCTATATGGCGCAGGAAAGTGGTCTTTCCCGTGCCCGCCTTGCCGGTCAGAAACAGCGACATGCCCGTCTCCACGATATATCGTTCCGCCAACTCAATCTGAGGATTGCGCTCCATCATCTGATTATTCCGATTATTCGGAGTTGTCGGATTATTCTGAATAATCTGATTACTCCGATAATTCCGATTACTCCTAAAATATTAGCTCACTGGCACTCTTCTGTCCAGCCCGAAGCTCATGGGCGACACCTTCAGCACTGGGGCGAACTGCAGCCGCTTCCATTCGTTGATGCGCACCTTGCGCAGCACCGATGCCACCAGCTCCGCGTCGTAGCCCTCCTCCACAATCTCCTCCTGGCACATCTGCTCTTCGATATGCAGGTTCAGTATCGCGTCCAGCACGCTGTAGTCGGGCAGCGAGTCGGTGTCCTTCTGTCCGGGACGCAGCTCGGCCGATGGGGGTTTCTGTATGGTGTTGATGGGGATGCGCTCGCCGTCGCGGTTGATGTATTCTGCCAGCTCGTATACCTCGGTCTTATACAGGTCGCCGATTACGCTCAGTCCGCCGCAGCTGTCGCCATAGAGGGTGCCGTAGCCCATGGCCGCCTCCGACTTATTGGTGGTGTTCAGCGCCATGGCTCCAAACTTGTTGGCATAGCTCATCACTATCGTGCCGCGAATGCGTGCCTGCATGTTCTCCTCAGTCACATCCTCTGGGCGGTCGCCAAACACGGGTTTCATGCACTCGCGCAGCGTGTCGAACATCGGCTTGATGGGCACAATGTCGTAGCTCACGCCTAGGTTGTTGGCTAAGTCCATAGCGTCCTTCACGCTGTGGTCGGTGCTA
The DNA here is from genome assembly GCA_016281475.1 of Bacteroidales bacterium. The sequence goes on along the minus strand of JAEEIS010000175.1, from coordinate 17,240 downwards.
TATTGCGACGGCATCAGCAGTCCGTGCACATTCTCGGGACCGATGGCGTCGGCGGCAATCACGCACACCATCGCGCTGTCCATGCCGCCCGACAGTCCCAGCACGGCCCGTTTCAGCCCGTTCTTGCGGAAATAGTCCCTCACGCCCATCACCAGTCCCTTATACACCAGCTCCACTGCCTCAGGCTTCTCGTCGGCGCATTCCTCCATCAGCTGCATGTCCACGCTCTCGGCGTGCTCCTCGAAGTAGGGGAACTGGCACAGCACCGTCCCCGCCGCGTTCAGTGCCATGCTGCCGCCGGCATAGATGAAACTGCCCTCGCCGCCCGTGCGGTTCACAAACACCAGCCCCGAGTTCAGATTCTCCACAATCTTATGCATGCGGTAGCGGATGCGGTAGGGCTTGTTGTAGTCAAACACGTTGCAGCCGCAGCACACCACGATGTCGGGCTGCTCGATGTGCGATTTCGACAGCTCCTTCAAATCCTCGTAGAATCCGATGGCAATCTGCTGCTCCTGGTACTGGATGACCTGAATGCCCTCGCCGCGCACGAAATACTTCTGCTCGTCGGGGGCGAGATACTTCTTGGTGATGATGCCGCGCACGGCGCAGTTCTGCACAAACACGATGGCGTTGCACAGCCCCTTGTCCTGTATCTGAAGGGGCATGCCCACCAGAAATGCGCGGTGCTCCGACCGCTCCACCAGCTCCTGCAGGCAGGCCTGCGCGCGTTTTTGCAGGTCGGTGTATGCCACAGAGCCAAACTGGGGGTAGCCGCACAGCGTGCAGGCAGGAAAGACAGTCAGTAGTGCCTCGCGGCTTTCGGGCTTGTCCAGCTCCTCAATAATCCAGCGCATGTTCTCCTCGGGATTGTTGGTCGCGATGTCGTGTTGTACTATATGGATATTCATCTTCTGTAGGAATTAAAAATTAAGAATTAATATTTTATTGCCGAAGGGGGCTGTTTGTTTCATTATGCAAAAGTACTACTTTTTTGTAAAAAATCAACAGAAATCTACATTTTTAATTGTTATTTTTCATTTTTTTTGTAACTTTGCATTTCAAACAAAAAAGGACGTTTAACAAACATTTTTTAATAACAATCTAAAATCAACAACATTATGAAGAAAATCGTTGTATTAATTGTGGCAATTTTCGCCTTTGGTTTTGCAGCTAGCGCTCAAGATGCTATCGGTCTTCGTTTCGGTGGCGGTTCCAGCTACGGCGCAGAAATCTCCTATCAGAAGGGTCTCGGTTCCAACCGTGCCGAGTTCGACCTGGGTGCCAGACTTCCTGGTCTCGACTACTTCTACCTGGCAGGTGTCTACCAGTGGAAGGGTGGCATCACCGACTGGCTGGGTTGGTTTGCCGGTCCCGGTGCCAAGGTGAGCTTCTGCAAGAACCACGGTGTTGGTGTTGCCGTTGCCCTTCAGCTTGGTCTTGAGGCTAACTTCGCCGACTTCCCCTTCCAGATTACGCTCGACGTCCGTCCGGAATACGAGTTTGTGCTGCCGAAGGAGTGCGTCAACAGCTTCGGCTGGGCTGGTGCTCTCGGTATCAGATACAAACTCAACTAATTAATGGTTGTTATAAAGGTAGATGCCCGACCGCAGGTCGGGCATCTTTTTTTGTGTCTGCGGCGCATGCAGCCTTTACCTAATTTGTTTTTTTAATATGGTTGCGATATGCACTTCTTCGCTCTAGCAGCAATGAACGATACATGATGGAGCCTTGATGGAGCGGGGAAAGTCGGGAGTCTCATGGGGGAGAAGAGGGGTTGAATAGGAGTGGAGGCGGGTGGGAGTGGAGGGTGGTGCGGGGGCGGCTATATGTTGAGCAGGCGTTCGGTTTCGTCCCAGAGCCAGCGAGCCATGTCGGGACGCTGCCAGCGGCGGGGAACGGCTTGGTGGCGGCGGCCACGGAAGAGGAGCAGCGGATTGCCTTCGGGGGCATGGTACTGCAGGGCGTTGACGGCGGGCAGGGCTCCTTGCTGGGGCGTTTTGCAGAGGGGGCGGAAGATGAGGTCGGCGAGGGGGTCGAACCAGCGGTCCATGTGCAGGATGCGGCTGTTGACGATGCCGGGGTCGGTGACGTGGACGGTGAGGCGGTCGGCATAGCGGCGGTGCAGCTCTTCGGCAAAGAGCATCACGGCCATCTTGCTGTTGGCGTAGGTGCCCACCTGTCGGTAGCTTTCGGGCGAGGGGGTGAGGAACGACTTGTCGAGGTGCGACACGTAGCACGAGAGCGATACGGTGCTGACCACGTGTGCGCCGGGGTTCATCAACGGCAGTAGCCGACGGGTGAGGAGATAGGTGCCGAGGTAGTTGGTGGCGGTGACGCGCTCGAAGCCTTCGGGAGTGGTTTGGTAGGTGGGGAGCTGGGTGCCGGCGTTATTGAGCAGGCCGTCGACACGGATGTGGTCGGCTTCGAGGCCTTGGACGAATGCATCTATTGACGAGGGCGAACTGATGTCGAGCGGGCGGAAGCCTTCGTGTTCGGTCCGGCGAGAGGTGCCGATGACGGTGTGGCCGAGAGCGCGGAGTCGGGTGACTGCGGCGGAGCCGATGGCTCCGGTGGCTCCTGTGACGATGATGGTCATGGAAATTAAAAATTAAGAATTAAAAATTAAGATTCTGCTGCCGTTTGTTTTCGTAATTTCATCCAGAGGCGGGTTTCGAGGCTGTTGGGGAGGAGGTGGATGAGAGGAGGGGCGAGGTAGTTGATGAGGCCGGGCTTGACGTAGTGGCGGCGGCGGAACGTGCCGCGCAGGGCACGGCGGACGAGCCACTGGGGGGTGCGGATGATGCCGAGTCGGGAGAGGAGCGAGAGGGTGCGGGGAGGGATGTTGTAGAGGGGTGTGGCTATGGCGGCGGGCAGCACGGTGGTGACACCCACGCCGTAAGGGCGCATTTCGAAGTAGAGCGACTTGGAGTAGCTTTTGAGGTAGGCCTTGGTGGCGGCATAGATGGTGATGCCGGGGGCGGGTATCTGGGCGGTGAGGCTGGAGACGTTGATGATGTAGCCTTGGCGGCGATGTTTCATCTCTTCGCCAAAGAGGGTGCAGAGGCGGGTGGGGGTTAGCATGTGGAGGGCGAGCATGGTTTCGGCACGGAGGGTGTAGTCGGGGGTGAGTTCGTGGAAGAAGAACATGCCGGCGTTGTTGACGAGGATGTCTATCTGTAGGTCCTGCTGTTGGCACCAGTCGAAGAGTTGCTGGGCGGCATCGGGGGCGGCGAGGTCTTGGTAGCGGCCTATGGCGTGGACGTTGTATTGCTGGCTGAGTTGGGCGGGCAGGGTGTTGAGGAGGTCTTGCTGGTTGGAGACCATGACGAGGTGGTGCCCGCGCTGGGCGAGCTGTCGGCAGTATTCGAGGCCCATGCCTGAGGTGGCTCCGGTGACGAGTGCTTGCATGATGAAGGTATTAAAGATTATATGGTGTTGTCAGGCAAGGTCGAGGGCGCGTTCGATAAAGAGGTTGAGGGGGACGGTGGCGCGCCATATTTCGATGACGTGGTCGAGGAAGCGGTCGGTGCCGATGAGTTCGTTGGGCATGGTGTGCATGCTGCAGTAGTCGCGGTATTTGAGCAGGTCGATGTCGGGCCAGTCGGCAGGGTAGCCCTTGGGCGGGCGGCTGAGTTTGCGACTGGTGAAGAAGCTGTCGCCGTAGTAGCGGCGGTAGTCCTTCTGTGCGAGGATGGACTTGAACTCGTCGGGACAGTAGAAGATTTCCTGACGGATGGCGGCGAGCTGTGCGGGCGAGGGCATGTAGATGCCGCCGCCGAGGGAGCAGCCGCCTTGCAGGCCGTAGTCGCCCTGCCCGAGTTGGAGGTAGTAGCCGGGGACGCACTGGGTGCGGTCGCCTCCGACGGGGAGGAAGCAGGCGATGTGGGTCTTGTAGGGGCGCTTGTCGGGGGAGAAACGGAGGTCGCGGTAGATGCGGTAGACGCACTGCTTGGCCTGCAGGTTGCCGAGGGCGGGGTCGAGGGGCGTCATGGCGTCGATGAGGGCCTGGGTGAAGAGGATGAATTGGTCGCGGATGGCGGTCCAGCGCGACTTGTTGTCGTTGAACCAGTCGCGATTGTTGTTCACCAGGAGGTCGTCGAAGAAGGGGAGAGTGTCGGGATGGATGGTCATGTTAAATCGAGGATTGAAAAATGCGAATTGAGAGAGGTGTAAATGTGAATTTTTAAGAAATGTTTGTTTGAAATTGCAAAATTACAAAAAATATTCGTATCTTTGCACCCTCGTTTGATAAAAACTTACAAATAAAAAATAGTTGTACTATGACAGAAACAGTTAAAACTCTTCGCGACAGTGCTGCCATGCGATGGATTGCGCTGCTGCTGCTGGCCTTGGCCATGTTTTGTTCCTACATTTTTATGGACATTCTGTCCCCAATCAAGGACTTGATGATGTCGGAGCGCGGTTGGGACTCGACCGCCTTCGGCACAATGCAGGGGTCGGAAGTGTTCTTGAACGTGTTTGTGTTCTTCCTCATCTTCGCCGGTATCATTCTTGACAAGATGGGTGTGAGATTCACTGCCGTGCTGTCGGGTACGGTGATGCTCGTCGGCGGTTTGATTAAGTATTATGCCGTCAGCGAGAGTTTCATCGGCAGTAGTCTTGATACATGGTTCACCAACCATTTGAACTACATTCCGCTGTTTGACGAAATCGGCGTGGCACCATTCTATCGCGGCATGCCTGCCTCGGCCAAGCTTGCGGCTTGCGGCTTTATGATTTTCGGTTGCGGCTGCGAGATGGCGGGTATCACGGTGAGCCGTGGTATTGTGAAGTGGTTCAAGGGTCGTGAGACGGCTTTGGCTATGGGCAGCGAGATGGCTTTGGCACGTCTGGGTGTCGCCACCTGCATGATTTTCTCGCCCTATTTCGCCAAGTTGGGCGGACACGTGAATGTGAGCCGCTCGGTGGCTTTCGGCGTGGTGTTGCTCTGCATTGCCTTGATGATGTTTATCGTCTACTTCTTCATGGATAAGAAACTCGACAGTCAGACCGGCGAGGCGGAGGAGAAGGACGACCCGTTCAAGCTCAAGGATATTGGCAAGATTGTCTCCAGCCTTGGATTCTGGCTGGTGGCTCTGCTGTGCGTGCTCTATTACAGTGCTATTTTCCCCTTCCAGAAATACGCGGTGAACATGTTGCAGTGCAACCTCACCCTCAACGCCGCAGACCCCAACACCTTCTGGGGTGGCGACTCGGTGACGATTGTGCAGTACATCATTATGTTGGCTGTGGCAGCATGTGCTTTTGCCAGCAATTTTGTGAAAGAGAACAAGACTGTCAAGTATGGTCTGCTGGTGTTGGCAGTGATAGCACTTGTGGTATACTGTTACATGGGCTACATGCGCGGCACAGCCGAGACTATTTTCGCCGTGTTCCCGCTGCTGGCTGTTGCCATCACTCCTATTCTTGGCAACTATGTCGACCATAAGGGCAAGGCTGCTTCGATGCTGCTTATTGGTTCCATCCTGCTTGTGGCCTGCCACTTGACGTTTGCCTTTATACTCCCGATGTTCAAGGGTTCTGCCGTTGGCGGTGTGGTGGTTGCCTACCTCACTATCTTGGTGCTGGGTGCCTCGTTCTCGCTGGTGCCTGCCGCCCTGTGGCCTTCTGTGCCAAAGCTGGTGGATGAGAAGATTATCGGCTCGGCATACGCCCTCATCTTCTGGATTCAGAATATCGGACTCTGGCTCTTCCCGCTGCTGATTGGTAAGGTGCTTGACAACACCAATCCCGAATTGGTTGCCCAGGTGGCCGCAGCCAAGGAGGAGGCTCAGGCCGCTGTCGAGGCCGGCACGATGACCGCCGCCGAAGCACAGGCACAGGTGGCTGCCGTCTCGGAGCAGGTGGCTGTGTCGTACGACTACACTTGGCCGTTGGTGATGTTAGCATGTCTCGGTGCTGCCGCTCTCATCATCGGTCTCTACCTCAAGGTGGTCGACAAGAAGAAGCACCTCGGTCTTGAGGAACCGAACATTAAATAATTGAAACCATAAGGACTAGAAACTAAGAAGTAAGACGAACGCGTCCTACTTCTTAGTTTTTAGTTCATAGTATTACTTCGACAATATGCAAACAGTAACATTAGGCCGTACGGGACTTGTGGTGCCCAAGAACGGTTTCGGGGCTCTGCCCATACAGCGCATCAGCCTTGCCGAGACGGTCCATCTGCTTCATAAGGCATTGGACCACGGCATGTATTATTTCGACACCGCCCGTTTCTATACCGACAGCGAGGAGAAGCTGGGCGCCGCCTTTGGCGACCGTCGCGATAAGGTGATTATCAGCACCAAGACGGGTGCCACCAAGGTGGAGGACTTTTGGCAGCAACTGGAGACCAGCCTGCGACTGATGAAGACAGACTATGTGGACCTTTACCAGTTCCACAACCTGCCCTTCTGCCCCAAGCCAGGCGACGGCACGGGTCTTTACGAGGCGATGCTGGAGGCAAAGGGGCAGGGCAAGATACGCCACATAGGGTTGACCAACCACAGAATGGCGGTGGCACGCGAGGCCATAGAAAGCGGGCTATATGAGACGCTGCAGTTCCCCTTCTCCTACCTTGCTAACGAGGAGGAGCATGCCCTTGCCCTCTCGTGCAAGGAGCATGACATGGGCTTTATTGCCATGAAGGGCTTGGCTGGCGGACTGATAAACCATGCCGCAACGGCCTATGCCTATTTGGCACAGTTCCCCTACGTCGAACCTATCTGGGGCATACAGCGCGAGAGCGAGTTGGACGAGTTTATATCGTTCCAAGAGAATCCGCCTGAGCTGACCGACGAGATGCGCGAACGCATTGAGAAAGACCGTAAGGAGCTGTGCGGCGACTTTTGCCGTGGGTGCGGCTACTGCCAGCCTTGTACCGTAGGCATAGAGATAGAGAGCTGCAACCGCATGTACCTTTTCCTCCGTCGTGCACCATATAGCGTCTACCTCACCGACGAATTCTACGAGAAGATGCAGCAGGTGAACGACTGTGTTGAGTGCGGTCTCTGTAAGGAACGCTGCCCCTACCACCTAGATATTCCAACCCTGTTGAAGCGCAACCTTGAGGACTTCAACGAGCATTGGGCTCGCAAGGCGGAACTGAACCCGTAGACAATACCATAATATCATGAATCATATTGAAGAAGGCAGATTCTTGCTCTTAAAGGGCAAGGACAAGAGTTTAAGGAACTACTTTATCGAATACCTTATACTGCTGCTAGCACTCTCAGTGATAGGATGGGGTATCAGTATTTTCGTCACCAAATCTTTCGAGTGGTGGGAGATTCCACTTGACATAGCGTTAAGTATAGTCATCGCACTGTTTGGAGCATGGGTGCAGGTACGCTGGAACCGCCGTCGTGAGCAGGAAAATGATTATTTCTCACAAAAATATGGAACAAAGAAAACCGATAGCGATAAGAATGTCGATAATTAGGATTTTGCCATTTGTTTTGTTGTTGTGTCTTTCCTTGTCGTGCGAGAGGGAGAATGGGGGAATGAATTCTGGCAGCGATACGACTGGCAATGTCGGAGGCGGTGAAGCCGTTGTAGATGGTTTGTTTTCAGTCTCTGATGTTACAAAAGTGCAGTTTGCTCCGGGCAATCTGAAAGCTGGTGGATATGGTTTCACAGCCCACCAATATGATTATGGCGGATATTTTGGATGGGGAACAGGCAACAGACCTAACCTTACATCCACCGATACGATGGATTACTTGGATTTCTATGACTGGGGAACCTATAATTCGGGAGGTAATTGGCGCACGTTGTCGGCAGAGGAGTGGCAATATCTTTTGTTTCGGCGCGAGGATGCCCGATTCAAGTATGGGATGGCAACGGTGTGGGGAGTACAGGGGCTGATATTGTTGCCGGACAACTGGACATTACCCTCTGATTGTACATTCAGACCGGGTTACGGATGGAGGCAAAATGTCTACGACCTTGACCAATGGGCAAAGATGGAGGCGAGAGGAGCTATGTTTCTGCCTGCTGCGGGCTATAGGTGGGATAGGGAAACATTTGCTGGCGGGAGCGGCTATTATTGGAGTTCTACAAAACTCGTCATGCCATTTCCTTATATCAAAGAAGCATACGAAGTATGCTTTATGGACACTTATTTGAATGTGAACACAGAACGTCGTGCGAAGGGATTTTCTGTACGTTTGGTTCAAGAAAAAAGTAAATGATGAGAAGAATACTGCCTTTGGTCGTCCTATTGTTTCTTTCTCTCTCCTGTGAACGGGAGTATGGAGGAATCGACCTAGGCGGCGATACTACTGGTAATGTCGGAGGCGGTGAAGTTATTTGCGATGGTTTATTCTCGGTGTCGGAAGTAAAGAAAGTGGAGTTTGCTCCAGGCAATCTGAAGTCTGGAGGGCATGGTTTCACAGCCCATCAGTACGACTATGGAGGATTGTTTGGGTGGGGTACGGGTCGCAATCCGGGATATACGGATATAGAGGCTGATTATTCTGAATTTTATGACTGGGGAATGTATAATTCGGGAGGACTGTGGCGCACCTTGTCGACAGGGGAATGGCAGTATATTCTATATCAACGAGAAAATGCTCGGATGAAGTATGGCATGGCTACGGTGTGGGGTGTGCAGGGGATGGTCTTGTTGCCTGATAAATGGGTGTTGCCGTCAGGTTGTGCGTTCAAGGCTGGCTACGGATGGAGGAATAATGTCTATGATTCAGACCAATGGGCTAAGATGGAAACGGCAGGGGCCGTGTTTTTGCCTGCTGCGGGATATCGTTGGGGCACGGAAAAGTATTTCGTTGGAACGGGTGGCTATTATTGGACATCATCAACCGATTACGCTTATTCGCGTGATGCGGAATATATGTGCTTTGGCGAATCGAGCAGAGAAATGTCTGGTGGCCCACGTGCGATGGGTCTTTCTGTCCGTTTGGTTCAAGAGAAAAATTAGCTGTTAGCAATATCTACTACAATAAGGTGCGCATCGTCGGCGCGGAAGTGTACTTCGTAGCTGCCGAAGGACATGCCGTAGAGGCGGTCGGGGTCGTGCTGGTATTGCGGACGGGGGTCGTGGGCTAGCACGTTGAGCAGGGGCTGGCGAAGGTCGGGTGGCAATTGGTTTAGCTGGGCAGGAGGGCATTCCACTTCCAGCAGCCGTTCGGCGGGACGTGTGGCGAAGCCGCTGCGGGCATCGGGGTGACTGTCTGCGTAGGGCAGGTAGGGCTTGATGTCGTAGATGGGGGTACCGTCTATGAGGTCGGCTCCGCTGACATACAGCACCGGACCCAGCTGTTCGTCTATCTCAACGCGTAGCAGCCTTACCGACGACAGCCCTATTGGGTTCGGGCGGAAAGGGCTGCGGGTGGCGAATACGCCCATGCGCTCGTTGCCTCCCAGTCGTGGGGGACGGACGGTGGGCGACCAATCGTTGCGCACAGCCTCGCTAAACTGCCATATGAGCCAGATATAGTCGAATCCTTCCAGCCCTCGCACTGCTTCTGCAACACGGTACTTCGGCTCGAAGACGATGCGTCCCGGCGTGTCGACAATACCTGCCTGTCGCGGTATGCCGAATTTGGTGGGGAAGCAGGTCTCGATATGGGCGATGGGGGTCATTGAGGCTGTTTTTTTGTCAGAGAAGTCGGAGAGGTCGGAGGAGTCTGAAGGGTTGGGGTTTTTAAAAGGTCAGGTATGGCGCAAGCCAATACATGATGCTGACACTGAGGATGCCCACGCCTGCACCGGCAAGCACGTCGCTCGCCCAATGGCGGTTGTTGTAGATGCGCATCAATCCCACACCGGTGGCAATGGTGTAGCCTGCTATGGCTATGCCGGGATACTCCTTGCCGTACTCGCGACGTAGCATCTCGGCACCCACAAAGGCTGTGACCGTATGACCCGAAGGAAAGCTGTTGTATACCTCAGGGTATGGGCGCTCGATGTCGAGCGTGTGTTTCAAACCGGTATTGAGTGTGAATGCCAGTATGGCAGAGCCCGCCTCGAGACAGACGAGGTTGCGCCAGCTATGCTGGCTTTTCAACCCACAGGCTTTCAAAAGGAATACGGAGGCCGATGGAATGTATTGGATACCGTTTTCGATTTCGAAGCGGTCGTGGCCGTCGCGTTGTGACCAATCGTGGATGCTGCCGTCTAGTGATGTGTGTAACGGTGAGTATGTGATGGCGGCGCCAGTGGCAATAAGGGTAACGGGTGCGATGGTCTGCTGCCACGCGAAGGCATGGTCGTAGTGGCAATGAGATGTGTCGGTGCGTTGTGCAAACGTAGTAGGTGCATAGAACATGCCTACCATCGTCAGACATATACACAGATGTATTGCCCGCAGCCTCATACCGTCAGTCTCCCTTCTTTTAATATGGGTACCAGTGGGCAGGTGTCGGGTTGGAAGGCAAACTTGATGTCCTTCTCGGCACCGAATCCGATGAGCCTTTGTACGTGGCTGGCATGGCGAAGTGAATAGCTGTAAGGGTCGCCGTTGCACACTTGCCACAGGTCCATTGCCATGTGGACGGCATCGTGCGTGGTGGCGTAATGCCCGCTGGCAATGAGACGTTGGCACAGGGCTCCGGCAAAGAGGGTATCCTCGATGCTGAAGTCGTTCTTCCATCCGCTGCAGAGGATGACCAGGTCCTGTGGCTGGTCGATTAGTAGCTGTGTCAGTGCGGAGATATTGGCGAATGCCCCCACTAGAGTGCGGTCGGCATCGCTGCCGCGCAATATGCAGACAGTGCCGTTGGTGGTGCTGTATGCCAGCCGTTGGCCATGCAGGTCAGTGGCAAGGTATTCGGTGGGCGAGTTGCCCCATTCAGCACCCTCCACCTTCTTACCGCCCCGTTCTGCCGCGCTAATGTAGCCCAGCGAACGATAGTGGCGGAGGGCTTCGAGGCTGTCAAGTGGTACAATCTCTTCCACTCCTGCCTGAAAGGCTGCACAAACGGCTGTGGTGGCACGCAGTATGTCGACTGCCACCGTGGTATGGTGTTCGCGTATGCCACGGTAGTCATATAGTGCCGGGGTGAGCGACAGCTCAATTTTGAAATCCTTCATTGCCAAAAGATTCTTCAGTTAGATTAGAACGTTCGATGCTTCCGTCGGGGAAGATGGTGAAACTATAGTAATTGGGGTTGGCAGGCACATATTGGTCATGTTGGAAATACCAGCGTCCGGCACTGGTTGGCAGACTGCGCAGCACAAAGTCGCTCATCGCCTCTAGTAGCAGACAGCGGTGTGCCAGGCGGTTGCTGAATCCGGTGCGGTTGATAAAATCCATGTCGGTGCTCAATTCCATGGGCACACCTTTGGCATCCAAAGGCTGCATCTTGCTGCCGCGCACCCATGAGTGCATTAGCTCCATTCCCGTCTTGGTGGAGCGCAGCGTGTACTCGGCATACACCGCAACTTCGTTCATCTCGGGTTCCTGCCATTTGTGTATGGCAATCAGCAGTACGGCATCGATGCCGAATTGGGCGGACAAAGGTTTGATGTCTGAGTTTGCCAGCTGGTGATAGTCCATCTTGATGGTGTCGATCAGCACGTCGGTGACAAGGGGGGCCAACACATAGTAGCCTTGGTCGGCCAGCGGCTTGGCGGCAGTTTGGCGCACGAATTGTGCGGCAATGGTCATCTCGTCGTTCAGCACTTGGTCCTGCGTGGTTTTGGGAAGCAGGCGCTGCGCCTTGTCCTGCGGGGGTGCCAGCATAATGACAAATGGCTGTTCCTTGTATAGGTCTTCGTATGTAGCGATGCGTTTTTCGCTCTTGCACGAGCATAGGAGCATCAGCGTGGCGGTTATGAGTATGAGGGGGTGTTTCATGATTGTTGGCCTTTTTCTTGGTTCTTCGATTCTCTTTTCTTGGCTCTGTCTGCTTCGCGTTTGGCTTTCTCGGCAGCTTTTGCTTCCTCCTTTTTTGCCTTGTCGGCGGCACGCTTGGCGGCCTCCTTCTCCTTCTGCGCGCGCTCCTTAGCCTTGGCTCTTTCCTTGCGCTCCTTCTCCTTCTCCTTAGCCTGCTCGCGTTTGGCCTTCTTGGTTTCGAGGGCCTTTTGCTCCTTCTCCTCCTTGGCCTGTTGCTTCAGTAACTTTTGATATTCGGGGTCGGCCTCCAGCTGCCGTAGGTATACTTCCTCCTCGGGCGTGAGGGTGACGTGGATGGTGTCGAGGGACTTGAGGTCGATGTGCGAGGTGTCGGTGTGCCCTCGGCCAGCGTACATGGGGGTGAGGGTGTTGATGAGATAGTCGACATATGCGGTGCTGTTGGGAAAGAAAGTCTTTTCGTTGTTGAACATGGTGTTTGCCTGCTCAAGTCGGCCTAGCCGTGCCAATGCCACGCCGTAGTCGGCAAACAGGCCGGGGTGGATGGCACGTTGGTCAAGGTTCTGGTTGATGGCTTCGGCATAGGCCTTGGCAGCTTCCAGCAGACGCGCCTCGGTGGGCTTGAACTGGTATTGTGCCAACGGCGCGGGGTTGACCACCAACTGCCCCTCGTTGTAGCAAGCCGCCAGCAGGCAGCATGGCAGCAGCAATATGGCTAAAGTCCTTTTCATTCGTTTGTAAGTATTCATACTTTTGTCTATTAAAAAGAAAACGGCAACCACGTAAGCCGGGTTCTGTCCTGTCGCACGCGACAGCCTCTATCATCAATCTACTGCCGACGTCGCCGTCGGCCTCTATCGACCTACCCCCCGGCAACGGGCGAGCCAGCCCTTGACTGCCGGTATATTTGGTCTTTCAACCCATAAGGTTTGCCATCGGGCGGCATCACTGTCGCCTGTCGTGAGCTCTTACCTCGCGCTTGCACCCTTACCCGTAGGCGGTTTGTCTTTCTGTGGCACTTGCTGTCGGCAGGACGCTTGCCTTCCTGCCGCCTTCCTGTTAGGAAGTATGGTGGCTCGTGTTGCCCGGACTTTCCTCCCGCGGCGCACTTGCGCGTGCCGCCGGCGATAGAGACGGTTGCCGTTTTCGAATGTCAATGTACTTTCCTGATTTCAATTTGCAAAAATACCGCTTTTTTTTGACATACGAAAAAAAATCTCTCCTTTACGTCCCCATTTTCCTTTTTTTCGACCTACCAAAGGTCGCTCCAATGGCACTTGTTTTTTCTCATATACGTTTTCTGCAGCTTATTTGCTTTATTATCATTTTTATTTGTCTTGTGAGCATATCTTGGCTACTAATGTAGATAACACTTTGTAATAGAATTGTATATATGGACAATCACGCAATCTCTCTTGTAGTGCTTGTTTTTTATTGCGTAAGAGAATTTAAGAATTTTTATACTTTGTTTTACAAAGCATTATTATCGTTTATTATGGTTTGAATTTCAGTGTGTTGTATTATTGTCTTTGGGACGAAAAATGATGAAAAATAATGATTTTGGCAAAAAAAACGATTTTTTTTTGGCAAAAGTGCAACAAAATCGACTTTTTTCAGTCTATAGAGCGTATGATTGCCGACAAAGAACATATTGTGGCGGCTTGTCAGGAGAAGGATCCGAAGGCCATGAAACAGCTCTATGAGGAGCTGGCACCGCAGATGCTTGGTGTGTGTATGCGCTATACGCACTCGCGCGACGAGGCCCAAGATGTGCTACACGACGGCTTCATCAAGGTGTATGAGAATATCGGCAAGCTGCAGGACGTGTCGTCGTTGGAGTCGTGGGTATACCATATAATGGTAAATCAGGCGGTCGATTACGTCAAGAGCAATGCACAGGTTGTGTATTTCGATACGAATAGTTTGGCGGACATAGCTGTGGATGATGATGGTGAGCTGGATTTAGACTATACGAATAGTAGGGCAAAGGATGTGGTGGCGGTGTTGCAGTCGATGCCGGAGCGGCTGAGGGTGGTGTTTAATATGCATGCTGTGGAAGAGATTTCGTATGAGGAGATTGCAAAACGGCTCAAATTGCCCATGGCGACGGTGAGAAGCCAGATGGCACGTGCCAAAAGAATGATAATTAAAAGACTTAATATGAAAGGATTTGACAATGAATGAGAAGTTGAAGAATTATGCTGAGGCTCCCGACCCTGAGGTGTGGGAGAGAATTGAGAAGACGATGCGTCGCCGTGCGGTGCGCCGACAGGCATGGACTGCTGCCGCAGGTGTCGTGGTGGTGGCTCTGGCGGTAGTTGGCGTGGTGTTGTGGCCCGGCAGTAAGGGCGATAGCACGACTCAGATGGCTATGCCCGATGTGGCGCAGGTGATGCCCAGTGAGGAGGTGGCAGTTGAGCCTATGCTTAAGGAACCTGTTGCGACTGAGGTGGTAGCAATCAATGCCTCAACGGTGCCCCCCGAGCCTGCTAAGACCGAGCAGGCTGTGGTAACGGAACCAGTTGCATTGATGCCCGCAACACAGGCCGAGGTGACGGCTGTAGTGTCGCAGCCCTCTGTGACAACACAACCCATGCAGGCTATTCCTATTAGCAAGCCAGTCTCCGAAGTGGTACCAGTGGTGGCAGCGGCCCCAGTTGAGACTCAGCCTAGTGTGAATACGTCTACGGTGGCATCGGAACCAGCCAAGTCGCAGACCAAGTCGCCTACTACATTCGGACTTGAAGATACGATATTGTGGCTGCCCAATGTGTTTATGCCCGCGTCCGACGATGCCGAAATCAATGTCTTCCGCGCCCGATTGAACCATCCTGGCGACGTGTTGACCAACTATCGGATGACAGTCTTTAACCGTTCTGGTGCCCAGGTGTTTGCAACAACTGATATTAATGAAGGTTGGGACGGCAAGCATTGGGGTCGCGAATTGCCTCAGGCAGCGTATGTCTACGTGGTCTACTATACTGATAAGGATGGTTTCCGTCATCAGCGCAAAGGTACCGTGACGCTTGTGCGATAAGTATTTGGGCCACACATGCGGCTGCAAAAAGTTAGGGGTGTCCAAACATGTTGGGCACCCCCTTATTATGATGAAACGGAATGCGATTCTATAGGCTGCGCAGCCAATTGATTTCCTGTGCCCAAAGTGAGGGCTCAGGAGTCTCGAGGATGATGGGCATATTGTCGAAACGGGAGTCGTGCATGAAGCGGACAAAGAATTCTTTGCCGAGGAATCCATTGCCGAGAGTCTCGTGGCGGTCGACGTGGGAGCCGGAGCCTTTCTTGCTGTCGTTGAGATGTATGGCGCGGAGATAACGCAAGCCAATGATATTTTCAAAATCCTCAAAACAGAATTGATAGCCCATCTCGTTGCTGAGGTCGTAACCTGCGGCTAGGGTATGGCAGGTGTCGATGCAGACGCCGACACGGCTCTTGTCGTCAATGCCCTCGATGATGCGGGCTATGTGTTCGAACTTCCATCCGAGGTTGGTGCCCTGCCCAGCGGTGTTTTCGATAACGGCGGTGACGCCTTCGGTCTGAGCTAAGGCGGCGTTCACCTCGCGGGCAATCTGGTCGAGGCATTCTTCCTCGCTAACCTTGTTCAGGTGGCTGCCGGGGTGGAAGTTGAGCATGGTCAGCCCCAATTGTTCTGCACGACGCATCTCGTCGAGGAAGGCATTGCGGCTTTTTTGCAGTGTCTCCTCGTCGGGAGAGCCGAGATTGATGAGGTAGCTGTCGTGGGGTAGAACGTATTGAGGCTCAAAACCGCGCTCTGTGAGCAGTTGGCGGAAACCGTAGATTTCCTCTTGGCCGAGGGGTTTGCTGACCCAGCTGCGCTGGTTGCGGGTGAAGAGAGCAAAGGCATTGGCACCAATCGCCTCAGCATTGAGGATGGCGTTACTCACACCGCCTGACGCGCTTACGTGTGCACCGATGTATTTTGTCATATTGTATATTCTTTGTTGTTTTCGACTGCAAAATTACACATTTTTGAACAAATGAGAAAAAATATTTTTGTATGTCAAGAAAAGTTCGTATTTTTGCACTCGATTTCAACAGGGAATCGCGAAGCGTTATGCTTGTTCTGGCTTGTGGAAATGTGAGAACCTTCCTATGCTTGCAAGAACAGTGTGACGGTTCACGCGTATAGCGTGGACTGAAATCCATTTCGGCAAGCAAGGTCTTTCTCACAACCTCCACAAGAAGAAGTGGCGTATCAGCACCACGCTTCTTTAATTGATTTTGCTCATCGAGGTGCGGGAGAGTGATTTAAAGTTGTGCCCGACACGTATTAGGGAAACATGTATGAGAAAAATTTCTTTATGCTTATGTATTGTCGCCATGACGTTATTTTTTGGTTGCCAAAAAGACACCACGTACACGTTTGTTGACAATTATGGTATGCCTGGTGCATCTGAGTACAATGTCATATTGTCTGAATACGATGCATCTGGTAGTCGGGTTATGACAAACATGATAGACAACATAACTGTCGGGCAGAAATATGCATTCGTTGCAAATGATCACTCGGAAAAGATAAAGGTTAAACTTCAGTATAAGTTTGGCTCAAATAGTTATGCGAAATGGGTTCAGCAGGTTTGGTATCTTGAAAAAGGGGAGAATGTCGATATTATTACCGATGGTGAAACGATAATTGGTAATTCTGAGCCGTAGATATACAATGTAATGGAAAGCAAAGGAGGCAAAAAATACAAACAGGGGTTACCCTCTGCTTGTATTATTGGCTCTTCAGGGAGATTCTTGGCTACTTCTCTATGCTGGATAGTTGTCGTTTCAACGCTTTGCTGTCACGACGGTTATTCCAAAGCAGGGTTATCTTTAAAACGTCGTCTTTTATGTAATAGACGATTTTGTAGTGTCTCGTTGAGAAAGTCCGATAGGTGATGTTCCTTGTCCTATTGAAAAACAAAACTCTTCCCATCATTGGGAACTGGGCAAGGGTATCTACATCGTCATTAATTTCTTTATTGACTCTGTATGCGATGGCCTCACCGAAATAGTCAACGACATAGTGCAAAATATCCGATAAGTCGTCTAATGCTTGGTCGCTCCATTCAATTCGCATACGAGGCAATCAGATTCTCCATTCTTTGTCGGACTTCTTCGTGAGGAGTCATTTTGGTCTTACCGCTTTCAATGTTCTCCATGCGCCGTTGTGTTTCGGAAATTACTTCTTCAACGGAATTATAGCAGCAAGGAGGCTCTTCGGCAATGTCGGATAGGTCTTCCAACATGGTGTCGACTTGTCGTTGCAGCCATTGTCCGATGGCCTCCTTGCTGGTCAGCGAAGGGTTGATGCGGCGGATAGCCGCCTCGTTGACGGTTATGCTTACTGTACACATGGCTATTCAGTGGTGGTAGGTACTTCCTCTGTCGGGTT
>JAEEIS010000174.1 GCA_016281475.1 Bacteroidales bacterium | reverse complement strand
GGTGTTTATCAATGATGTCAATGTCCTCTTTTTAAGCAATTCACAACTTTGCATTCCATCTCATTGCAGATTGGAAGGTGTTTATCAATGATGTCAATGTCCTCTTTTTAAGCAATTCACCACGTCTCTCAAAAAGGCGACGGAAGAACAAGTCTTCCGCCCCCTTAGTAGTTTTCACAACGGAATAATCCTTATTGTGAATTGCTTAAAAAGTTTTGCAAAAATACGACTTTTTTTCCAATCTCGCAAAATTATTTTCAATCCACTATCTCCCAATGACATAAAGCGCTCTTTCCCCTAAAAAAATTAGGCTCACTGGCTCGGAGGGGTCGAATTATTTTGATTACTCTGACAATTCCGATTACTCCGACCACTCTGATTATTCTGATCACTCTGACTCATGGCCTCTCGAGTTACAGCTCCACCTCTTGTCGGAATTCTGGGATTTCGACATGCTTCCAGCCCACCTCGCCCAAGGTAGTGCGGAAGTGCTCCTGCGTCTCGGCTTCGCCGTGGACGAGGAAAATCTTCTTCAACTTCCGCTTCTCCTGGCAGCCGATGTAGTTAATCATCTCGCTGTAGTCGCCGTGGCCCGACAGCGATTCGATGCGGCGCAACTCAGCCCGCACCTTGTATACATGCCCGAATATCGACACCTCCTCGTCGCCTCGCATTATCTTTGCACCCAACGTCTTAGGCTCGCAATAGCCCACGCATAGGATAGTCGTCGATGGGTCCTCGATATGGTTGGCGATGTGGTGCTTCACGCGGCCCGCCTCCATCATGCCCGACGCAGAGATGATGACACAGGGTTTGTGACGCACATTCAGGGTCTTCGATTCCGCCACCGACTGTATGTACTGCAGGCGGTCGAACCCAAAGGGGTCGGGGTCGTTCTTCATATACTCCAGTATCGACGGCCCAAAACACTCCTCGTGCAGCCGCATGATATTGGTGGCCGAGACGCTCAACGGGCTGTCGACAAACACGTCTATGTCGGGCAGCAGCTTGGCGTTCGACAGCCGGTCGAGGGCATAGATAATCTCCTGTGCCCGCCCAATGGCGAACGAAGGGATGATGAGCTTGCCCTTCTTCTTGGTGCAGGTGTCCAGCACCGCCATCAGCAGCTCCTGCTCGGCATTGTCGAGGGTGGTGTGCAGGCGGTCGCCGTAGGTCGACTCCATGATAAGGTAGTCCACCTGCGGGAACGGTTCGGGGTCCTTCAGTATATGCTTGTCGTAACGGCCTATGTCGCCAGTAAATCCCAGCTTAATCGTGCGCCGTCCATCCTTGATTTCCAGATAGACGCAGCTGCTGCCCAGGATATGCCCCGCGTCGAAAAACTCCACCGTCACCTCGCCCTCGATGTTGAACGGCTTGTGGTACGGCACACTGATGAAGCAGCTCATGCACTCCTGCGCCTCCTTCTCCGTGTAGATAGGCTCCACCGGCTCCTCGCCCAGGGCCTTGCGCTTCTTATTGAACGTGTTGACATCCGCCACCTGTATGCGGCCCGCGTCGGCCAGCATGATGGCGCACAAGTCGCGCGTGGCGGGAGTGCAGAGCACCGTGCCGCGGAACCCCAGCTTATAGATATAGGGAATCAGGCCCGAGTGGTCGATATGGGCATGCGAAAGGATGAGGTAGTCAATCTCGGCGGGGTCGAAGCCGAGGTCGCGATTCATCGCGTCCGTCTCCAGGCCCTTGCCCTGATACATGCCGCAGTCGAGCAATATTTTCAAACCCCGTTTGGTCGTGATGAGGTGCTTGCTGCCCGTCACCTCGCGTGCTGCGCCCAGAAATGTCAGTTTCATAATTCAAGCGTTAATATCATCTAACATTATGTTTCTTAAACAAATATCATCATTCTTTCCACCCATGGCGGAAACAATATGATAAGCAAAGATACAACTTTTTTTTGAATTATCGCAACCACGGAAACCTTTCCCCACACACAATGCCCCTCGCCGCCCTCTCCCCTGCCGCCCCCCGTCGCACCCACCTCAGAAAACCATTCCACCCCCGCCTGCCTCTCACATTTATCCTTTATTTATACTATATTTATCCTTTAGTTATACTTCAGTTTTTCGCTTATAGAATAGTATAACTAAAGTATAACTGAAGTATAAATAGCGAACAAATGCAAAAGCCGCTGAGCGGTTTCGTTGTGCGAAAACTGGGTGCGTACAGGGGCAGGGAGAAGAGGGGAGGAAAAAAGGGCGCAAAGTTTTTTTGTTACTATATAAAAAAATGTTTGTATATTTGTAAGTTCTATTGGTTTGCAACTACGGCTGCAAGCCAATGTAAATTAGTATAATAGCAAAAAGAGTATGGCTTTAAAAAGGGTTATGGTCCTCACCGGCGGCGGCGATTGCCCCGGGCTGAATGCTGTGATTCGCGGCATTGTGAAGCGTGCTTCACAGGAAAAAGATTGGGAGGTGATAGGCTGCATCGAGTCGTTCAACGGCGTGCTGCGCGAGCCGACCGAGATAGTGGAGCTGACCGAGAAGAGCGTGGAAGGG
>JAEEIS010000173.1 GCA_016281475.1 Bacteroidales bacterium | reverse complement strand
CAATTACACCCCGAGACACATTCCCTTCACAGTGAAAAACAACACCAATCTGGATGTCATCCGGCTGATGCCGATCTCCACCACGTTGGGCGAGGTGACCATCCAGGGGGAGAAGCCGATTTACGCCATGGACGGCGAGAAGCTCGTCTATAACGTCAGCGAGGATGCCTCCATCCAGACCGGCACTACCGAGGACGCTTTGCAGAATGCACCCGGTGTGGAGGTCGATGTGGAGGGCAACATCACCTTGCGCGGCGTGTCGAGCGTGGAGATCTGGATCAACGACAAACCCTCCAAACTCACGGAGGAGAATCTGAAAACGTATTTGCAGACGTTGCCTGCCAATGCTTTGGACCGTATCGAGGCCATCACCAACCCGTCGGCGAAATACGCCACCGATGCCGAGGCGGTCATCAATATCGTCACTTCGGCGCACGTCAAGAGCAACCAGTTCGTCAGCTTCGGTATCAATGGCTCTTCCCAGCCGTTCGTCTCCCCGTGGATCAGTTATATGTGGACGAAGGAAAAGCTGAGCGTCAACCTGTTCCTTTCAGGACGGTACAGTGCACGTCGCAACGCCACGGAGTCCAGCTCCTACCAGCGCCGTGACGCAGCCATCGCCGGAGAGTACGACACCACTTGGTCGAGCATAGTCGCCCAGCGGGACACCAACCGCAATGGCAGCGCCAACTTCTTCCTCGGCATCAACTACGAAATTGACTCCACCAGCGAGATCGCTTTCGATGCGGGCGGATTTTACAACAACACAAACAGCCGTTATGCAGCATCGCGTGATCAGTCCTATTTCTACTTGGATTCAATGCCGCCTTTCTCATTGGAATATATTGATACCTCTTTGAGCAAGACTCAGGGGTGGTCGGTGATGTCTCATGCCGGGGTTGATTACACCAAAAAGTTCGACAAGAACGGGCATAACCTGCGCATCGGCCTCAACGGGCGGTTCTCGCACAACGCCAGCGACCAGTGGTACAATCGGTTCTACGACACCTATTACGATTTGGATGAGCACCGTTACTTGCTTACCCGCAGTTATCGCTACGGCGCCGATTTGGACGCTCGTTACAACCGGCCCTATAGCGAAAACGGGGAGATGAGTTACGGTCTGCGAACCAGCCATTTCCAGATGAGCAACGATTACAAGCGTTACAACGACCTGGAAGGCACGCTGATAGACACCCTGCGCACGTACCATTTCAACGGGGGCTCGACCAACGTGAACGCTGACGTGAACTGGACGCACCGCTGGGGCGGTTTCACCCTCAGCACAGGTTTGGGTGTCGGGTTGTTGCGTGATGCCTACGACTATATCAGCGACATGCCGTTCGCTGACAAGGCGGCCCCGCTGTTCTTCTCCGCCCGCCCGTCCATCCACCTCACTTATCGTACCAAAAACATGCACAATATCAAGCTCAACTACTCCATGCGCATGTCTCACCCGGACGAGGAGGACTTGAGCCGCTACCGCCGTTATGGTGACAACAGCTATTCCACCGGAAATCCCAATGGGTTGAAGAGCAGCTTCACACACAGTCTGGAGGCTGGATGGCAGAAGTATTTCAACAAGTTCGGCAATGTGGGTGTGGAGATGTACGGCCGGTTGAGCACCAACGAAATCAGTTCGTTGACCGACTCCGAGTACGACCAGTATCTGGATCGCGTGGTCAGTTACTCGATGCCTTATAATATGGGGACTTCGTGGCGTTACGGTGCGTCTTTGAACGCGACCTACCGCCCGACGGGCTTCGTCAATTTGCGGCTCTATGCCAACGTCTATGACTATGGTTACAAGATGGAATACGACCGCGACGGCGTGCATCAACTCGACCAGCGCGACAAGTGGTCGTGGAGCGTGCGTCTGAACTTTTGGGCGAAGGCCTTCGACTGGCTGCAGTTCACCGTGGCGGGCAACTACACTTCCCCGACCCTCAGCTTGATGAGCGAGCGTAAGGCGCGTTACTGGCTGAATTTCGGTCTTCGCAGCGATTTGTTCAAGCGCAAACTGTCGATTTTCGTCAACGTGCAAGACATCTTCAACTGGGGCGCCCGCTTCGGCTCCGGTTCGGTCAATACCAACCCTTATTTCTTGAACAACAGCACCAACAAGATGATGAACAGCCGTTATGTGTCGGCGGGCATCACGTTGCGTTTCGGCAAGATGGAGTTGGAGAAGAAGGTGCAGGAGGGCGAGAACGAGACGGGCGACACGCTATAGCGTTTGTCTCCCGACACTGTCGGAAGAATATCAAAACGTAGGGCTGCCGCATTGCGACAGCCCTACTTATTAGAAATTGTCGATTTAATCGTATCTTCTTTAACCCGATACCCGCCGGTCTTCTTGCTGCCGGTGTGTTCGATGATTCCTTTCTTTTTAAGTTCCAACAGGCAACGCTCGACGGTGCTCAAAGAAAACTTCGTCTCGGCGATGATATCCGCCGAGTTGCAATTTGAATGCTTTTCTATATAAGAGAGAACCTCATTAATCTTTTCTTTCGGAGGTGTTGTCGGTTTCCGTTTGGATTTTGGAGGGTCTTGTTTCTTTGAGATTTCTTTACCGCTTACTATGGTTCTGTATTTCAGAATGCCT
>JAEEIS010000024.1 GCA_016281475.1 Bacteroidales bacterium | reverse complement strand
GTACCGATTACCATATCGGCAGGAGCAATTTGAACCGCGAGGACTGGTAATGAAAGACTATGTTTGGTATGTTTTGGGACATGCATATCATCATATAGAGAAGATTTGGCCATTGAATAGGCTTAAAGATATAAAGATGACAGACATTCAGTATAGCCTAGATCCATACTTCTCGCCCGAGAGGTTTTGGCAGAACAACAAGAAACAGTGGATAGATATAAAAGGTGATGGAAAATAGAGGGGGATGGGCGGTTCGAAAACATAACGGCTGATTTGTAGGATTGAGGTGTTGAATGTCCAATGTCCAATGCGTATGCTTTTGGTTGTCGGAAGTGTTCTATGACAGGAGGTTGCCGCTCTGTGTGTGCGTCTTTCCAATGTGCCTTCGCTCAGCTTTCGTTTAGCCTTCGCTGTGGCTCCGCTTCTGAAGGCGAAGAAAAGTTGAGGACAGTCAGATGGCACAACAACCCCTACCACAAAACAACCCGACTGAGGACCGGGCGGTGGGAGAAAGCTGGCGCGTATGGCATTTTTAAGTTTTGATGCTCAACATTTCTAATTATCTGTTTTTTTTGTGTAAATTTGCACTTTCTTTTTATATATATAATATCTCTGATGAATCGGATTATTTTGTTGATATTGATTGTGTTGTCGATAGCGCTGCCAAATGCTGCGAGGGCTCAGGTGGTGACGGATTCGTATTGGACGGAGCGGGTGAAGACGGTGATATTGTGTCGCAACGGGGTGGAACTGGAGCCTCCCGTGCTGGTGTTGGGAAGTGAGGACAGGCTGCTGCTCCGTTTCGACGTGATGGGTGCGGAGCCCGACAATTACCGCTACCGTATACAGCATTGCGACAGCCACTGGCAGGTGGATGACATGGAGCCGAATGAGTATATCAGCGGTTTCGAGGAGGGTCCGATAGAGAACTATAGCAGTTCGTTCACCACGCTGACAGACTATGTGCATTACTACCAGTACATACCGTCGCAATATGGGCAGCTGCTGGTGTCGGGCAACTATGTGCTGACGGTGGTGCTGCAGGATGCTACCGACAGTGTGCTGCTGACGCGTAGGTTCTGTGTGACGGAGGGGTCGGTGAAGGTGGATGCGGCGGTGACGGTACCTTACGACAACGAGGCGATATTTCAGAGGAGAGAGGTGGATGTGGCGGTGGATAATAACCGTGATTACACGGGTATGCTGTTACCCCCACAGTTGAACCCAGCCTATTTCCGTGTGGCGGTGCAGCAGAACGGGCGTCTGGACAATATGCGCGAGCTGGAGTTTAGCGGCTATGAACGTGGTGCGTTGTGCTATCGCAACCGCAAGGCGAATGTGTTTTGGGGCGGCAACTCGTTCCGCTATTTCGATATAAGCAATATCCGCACGGCGATGTACAACGTGTATCACATAGAGGAATACGGCAGGGAGTGGTTTGCTTTGTTGAAGCCGCTGGAGGATAGGTCTAGAGGACATTATGTGGCAGAGCAGACGCTGAATGGCGGAATGAAGGTGAATGTGTGGGACCGCAACAACAAACAGACGGAGGCGGACTATGTGCAGGTGAACTTCACCCTGCCGATGGAGTACCCCTATATGAATGGCAACGTGTATGTGGTGGGCGACCTGACACAGTGGCACATGGATGAGCACAGCCGCATGGAATACCGGCCGGAGAAGAAGGCCTATACGTTGCGGTTGCAATTGAAACAGGGGTATTATGCCTATCAGCTGCTGTTTGTGCCGAAGGGTGAGACCGAGGGCTTGACCGCCACGCTGGAGGGAGACCACTACGAGACTCCGAACAGCTATACGGTGTATGTCTATTATCGCGCACCCAGCGACAGGTATGACCGGCTGGTGGCAATACGGAGAGTTGAAAGTTGAAAATTGAAAGTTGAAAAATATGAGACGACAAATATTAGTTTTTAGTTTATTCTTTTTGGTTTGTTGGGTGGCGGGAGCCGCTCCGGTGAGGTTTTTGCCTGTGGTGCGGGTGCAGCCTAATGGCGACACGTTGCACTGCTATGTGTCGGGCGACGAGTTTTTCCATCGACTGCACGATAGAGAAGGGTATACTATAGTGCAGAACCCTGAGACGGGGGAATATGTGTATGCAACGCTGAGAGAGGGGCTCTTGCGACCGACGGGGTATGTGCCGGGCAGCGTGAATCCCGCCAGCGTGGGACTGTCGCCCAATTTGACACCCTCTGTCCAGGAGTTGCAACGGCTGCACAGCCTTTGGGAGGTGCCTGAGAAATACCGTCCTGCTGCCCCTAAGACTAGCGGCGCGAACCATGGATTGTTGAACAACATAGTTATCTTTATCCGCTTTGCCGATGATACGGCCTTTTCCACTGCCTCGTTCAGCTCGATAGACAGCAAGTTTAACGACAGCACGGCAGGAGCGTCGTCGATGTATAACTATTTTAAGAAAACCAGCTATAACAAGCTGCATATTCTTACCCATTATTACCCTGCACCAAGTGGCAGTACAGTGCTGTCGTATCAAGACGTGCATGCAAGGAACTATTTCCGGCCGTATAGTGCAACTAATACGTTGGGCTATGTGTCGGACTCAGATAGAACGGCGCGCGAGTTTGACTTGTTGGAAAATGCCGTGAATTGGGTGAATAGCAACACTCCGGTATCTACGGCATTGAATCTTGACGTGGATGACGATGGGTTGGTGGACAATGTCTGCTTTGTAGTCAGTGGCACGTATACAGGGTGGAGCGACTTGTTGTGGCCGCATAAGTGGAGCCTTTACGACCGCTATGTGTATATCAATGGCAAACGGGTGTTTACTTTCAATTTCCAGCTGGCAGGGTCGGGCGAACATTATTTTGGGGTCAGTACCCTCTGCCATGAGATGACGCATACGTTGGGCTGCCCCGACATCTACCACTACGAGAACTACGACAATGTGTCGCCCGGTGGCAGCTGGGACTTGATGAACAGCAACCAGACACCGCCACAGCAGAGCAATTCGTTGTTTAAAATAAAGTATTTGAACTGGTTTGACAGCATTCCGGAACTGACTGATTCGGGCAGCTATACGATGCAGTCGTTGGCATCGGGTCCAAACCATGCCTATAAGATTGCGTCGGCTGACCGCCAGCAGTGGTATATTTTGGAGTATCGCAACACGTCGGACACATTTGATTCGTCGATACCTGGGCGTGGGATGCTGATATGGCGTTATAACGAGAGCACGAATGCCGACAATGCCGATTTCGACTTTTTCAATACTCCGCATGAGTTGTGGCTGTTCCGACCCAACAGCACGATTGATACAATTAATGGCAATGTGTCGGGTGCCGCCTTTGGAGTGTATGGACGAAATTCGTTTGATGCCATGTCCAATCCACACCCATATCTGTGCGATGGAACGCCAGACACTTCGTTTAGCATTACGAATATACTGGTCAGCAGCGACTACAGCACGGTGTCGTTCACTTTCAGCCCATACGCGGGAGTGGGCTGCGGCACGATAGCAACTTTGCCACAAGTGCAAGACTTCGAGACGGGTAGTGCGGGGTGCTGGTATTCGGTGAGCATGAACAGCAGGAACAGCGACCGCCAGGGTATAGGCTCTACTACCGACGGTTTCTCGACCCATGGCGGGCAGTATGCATACAGATTTAGCAGCTATTATTCCGCTTCAGATTACAACCAGTATCTGATTTCGCCCAAGCTGCCAACCTCAAATGCGTTGCATCTGACGTTTTACTATTGTCGGTCGCACACTTCGACGGAGAGGTTCAGTGTGGTTTATTCCACCACTTCCGACGCACCGTCGGCATTTACCGACACGTTGGCGGATTATGGAGTAAGCAGCCCAGGATGGCAGTATTGCGACTTGTTGGTGCCCGCGGGGGCCAAGTATGTGGCTATCAACTACCAGTCGTATTATAAATATTACCTTTATATAGACGATATAAGGATTGCCGATACGTTGACATCCTCGTTGGATACCATAGTGCGTGATACCGTCTTCGTATTAGTGCATGACACGCTGTCGAGGGTGATCCACGATACGCTCTACCGATGGGCGACGGATACGATGTATTATGACGTTGTCGATACGGTGCAGCGCACGGTGTGGGATACTTTGTATGTGTCGCCTGAAATGGGGGCGTTGGTTGTGACGACACCTGTCTCGGCATGGGGCACACCTGTGGGTAGAGGCGTGTTCCCGATTGGCAGCACGGTGGAAATATCAGTCATACCTAATCCACCCTATCGTTTCAGCCATTGGAACGATAGCAACACGGATAATCCACGCGTAGTGACTGTGATGGGAGGACAAGCATATGTGGCCTATTTTACAGATGGAGAAGAGGTAAGGAAGGTGATGGAAAATACGATTACAACGATATATGATACGGTGTATATACATGACACCGTGTGGAATAATTGGCGTGATACGGTCTGGATGGAGCTGTGCGACACGATATGGCTGCCAGGAGAGCATGACACCGTTTGGGTTGACCATTTTGAGCAGGTGGAGATAGACACAACGGTATACTATACACTGACGACAATATCTTCATCGGATGAGATGGGCGTTGTGTCCGGCAATGGACTCTATCCGAGTGGAACCGAGGTGGAGATAGGCGCCTTGGCGAATGAAGGTTACAGGTTTCTAAGTTGGTCGGATGGTGTGACAGACAATCCTAGGAGCGTGGTACTTGATGTCGACCGCACTTTTGTTGCCACCTTTGGTGAAATGGTGGGGATAGCCCAGCCCGACAATCAAATGGTACGAGTCTATGTGTCGAATGGCACGTTAGTTGTTGAAGCCCCTGCGAAAGAATCTATTGCTGTGTATAATGTATATGGTCAGATGGTATACAGTAGGAGCGGCAGGGATATGGTGGATTCGGTTGTTGCAGTGGTCCGCATACCATCATTAAGTGCGGGTTTCTATGCTGTAAGGGTAGGGGAGAGTTGTGTTAAGAAAGTGATTGTGAAGTGACACCCAGTGTCGGGTTGCGAACTGGGGCTGGCGAATATATGAAAGATAGTATGCAAGATAACATGAAAAACATATATATAGAGACTTACGGCTGTCAGATGAATTTTGCTGACAGCGAGATTGTGGCATCCCTTCTGCAAAAGGAGGGCTATGAGGTTGTGACGGATTTGGCCGATGCAGACTATGTGCTGATAAACACTTGTGCTATCCGCGACAATGCCGAACAACGCATTCGCAAACGCCTGCGCGAACTGCGCGCCGTACAGCAGCGCCACCCTCAGTTGCGCATCGGCATACTGGGCTGCATGGCTGAGCGACTGCAGAGCCAGCTGATGGTGGAGGAGGAGAATGTGAGCTTTGTGGTGGGCCCCGATGCCTATCGTCGATTGCCTGCCATGCTCAAGCAGGTGCGTGAGCAGGGTGTAAAAGCTGCCGAAACAGAGCTGAGCACCACGGAGACCTACGCCGACATCGAGCCTGTGCGCTTGGGCAGCAACGGCATCTCGGCATATATCTCTATCATGCGAGGCTGTCAGAACTATTGCGCCTATTGTGTGGTGCCATACACCCGAGGCCGTGAACGCAGCCGCGACCCCGAAACCATCGTGGCGGAGGCCCGCAGCCTATTTGAGCAAAGATATAAAGAGGTGACCTTGTTGGGACAGAATGTTAACTCCTATCGCTGGAAGACCGATACCGCCGAGGTGGGCTTCCCCGAATTGATGGCACGCGTGGCCGAAATTGCCCCGACTTTGCGTGTGCGTTTCGCTACTTCGCATCCCAAGGATCTTAGCGACAGCCTGCTGGAGGTGATGGCGAAGTATGACAACATCTGCAAGTGCATCCACTTGCCAGTGCAAAGTGGCAGTGACCGGATGCTCAAGCTGATGAACCGTCACTACGACTCGGCATGGTATCTCGACCGCATTGCCGCCATCCGTCGCTATATGCCTGAATGCTCCATCACTACAGATGTGATAGCGGGTTTTTGCACCGAAACAGAGGAGGAGCACCAGATGACTTTGGAGATGTTCCGCAAGGTGAGGTACGACTATGCCTATATGTTCAAGTTTTCCATGCGCCCCAACACCTATGCCGAGAAACATCTTCAGGACGATGTGCCGGAGGATGTGAAGACTCGCCGGTTGGAGGAAATCATCGCCTTGCAAGGACAGATGGCTCTCGAAAACAACCGCAAGGAAGTGGGCAAGGTGTACGAAGTGCTAGTAGAGGGGGAGTCGCATCGTAGCAAAGAGCGTCTCTTTGGGCGCAACAGCCAAAACAAGGTGATTGTTTTCGACCGCCACGAGGTGCTGCCTGGGCAATATGTAAAGGTGAAGGTGGTGGATTGCACGGCTGCGACGCTTTTGGGCGAGTTGTGTACACAATAAATGTGCTGTCTTTACGTTATCATTAAATAGAAACTTCTTATCAAAAGAATATGAGTAAGGAATTTTTTGAGAACCATCCCCTTATCAAGCACCTGCTGTATATGCTGGCAGTATCGGTGGTGATTGTCTTTTTGGGCTTTATGCTCATAAAGATGGTTGCCCGTCAAGGCAAGGAGTATGAACTGCCTGACTTTCGCGGTGTCGCCTTGGCACAGTTGGAAGACGACAATCCGTTGAGCCTGAAATATGTAATCATCGACTCCGTTTATGATGCCGACAAAGAGGGCGGTATTGTTATCCAGCAAGATCCGCTACCCGGCACCATGGTGAAGACCCATCGCAAAGTTTATGTAACCGTTACCACTTTTGCTCCTGCCGATGTGGTGCTGCCCGAATTGTCGAACATGACTGTGCGAAGTGCGGTGTCGGCCCTCGAAGCAGCCGGCCTTCGCTGCGGTCGTCTGCGTTTCGTAGACAGCCCTTATCGCAATGTCATTTTGGAATGCACCAGCAAGGGCAAGATGGTGTATGCGGGTGAGAAAATGAATCAGAACGACGTGGTGGATCTCACTGTCGGTATGGGCGAAACGCCGACTGGCACACGTGTCCCCTTTGTCATTGGGCAGATTCCTGCCAAGGCGCGTAGAGGGATTCTTTCTGCTTCGCTCAATGTTGGGCAGGAGCATTTTGAGGGTGTGACAGACCGCAGTAGCGCGGTTTGCTACAAACTTAATCCCGATTATACAGGGGTTACGCGTTATCCATTGGGCACATATGTGGATGTGTGGTATTGTGATGCTTCTGAGGAGGATGTGGAGCGCATTATCTCCAATTTCCAGGTTGATTCTTCCCAGATTTTCAATAACGATCTGGAGCTCTATGACGACTACTACACGACTGACGACGACCTTGATTTCGACGATGGCTGGGATTGGTAATGGTGTGAATTGTTATGGTGTCGCCACACGTCGTGCGGTGTCGTGCGTGTTGATGCTTTTGGTCCTGATGACGTCTCTTCGGGCTCAGGAGGTGTTGTTGCCTGTTTGTCATGACCGACCAGTCCCTGCCAAGGATTCTCCAACGGCACTTTCGCTCCCGTTTTTTGACGATTTCAGCAGCATTCCCCTCACACAAAGACTTTGGGAACTGGGTGGTGCTTTTATTAACGAGGGGTATGCACCCTTGCCACCTACGAGAGGCATGGCAACGTTAGATGCCTTTGATGCGTCGGGTCTGCTATATCCCATTACTACGGAGCAGCTTTTTTCTTGCGACACCCTGACCTCGCTGCCTATTAGGTTGGATTCGGTTTTTGAACCCTACCAGCGTGCCCTCTCTGCCGAAGATTCGATTTATATGAGTTTTTTCTATCTTCCAGGTGGTGGGTATGGCAACATGTGGGAGCGCATTGGCGATACTCCAGAGGGTGGCGATTCTTTGATTTTAGAATTCTATGATGCGAATAGTGGCACCTGGGATTTGGTGTGGGGCAGCCGTGGTTGTGAGGCTGATACTCTTTTCGCTCAAACGGGTAGATATTGGCAATTCCACGACATCTGTATTACAGAGCAGAAATATCTGAATGCCAACTTTCGCTTCCGCTTTCGCAACTATTGTAGTTTGAGTAATTTGAATAAGCTTGGAATGATTAGTAATGCTGATCAGTGGAATATTGACTATGTTCTGATTAATGCTGGTCGTAGGCGGGGTGATACCACGTCGCGGGATGTGGCTTTTGTCCAACCGGCACCGTCGATGCTGAACCGGTATCAGGCGATGCCTGCCCGCCAATTCTCGGCAAATGAAATGGTTGACAACGTCCAGCTCACCATTGCCAATCTTTTTTCGGAGCAACTGGCAACAGATTATCATTACTATATTTATAATAAGAATGGTGTGGAGGTGTATGATTATGAAGGCGGATATGAAAACATCCCTGTTTTTTGGCGGGGTATGCAATATCAGAATTCGCCTGCACATGCCCAGCCACCAGTTGGTTACACTTTCCCTGTTGCTACAGACAACCCAACCATGTTCACCATTGTTCACCATGTGCGGGAGGGTGTGAGTGGTGATATTCATACCCAAAACGATAGCGCCACTTTTGCGCAGGTGTTTGATAACTACTATGCTTATGATGATGGTGTGGCCGAAAATGGCTATGGCATTACCTCAACTAGCTCGCGAGTGAAGATAGCCTACCGCTTTCATCTCAATGTCGAAGATACGTTGACAGCCCTATATATGTATTTCAATCGCACTTTGGGTGACGAGAATGCCGACATCCGGTTTTCTATCACAGTATGGGATGATGCTGACGGCGTGCCAGGAAATATTATCTATCAAGATGCAGAACGTCGCCATCCGCAATTTGCGGGCTTTAATCAGTATGTGCGGTACATTTTAGAATCACCTGTTGTTTGCAGTGGGACGATTTATGTGGGATTCGAACAGTATTCTCCAGACTTTATAAATATAGGATTCGACCGTAACCACAATGCATCGAATGAGATACTATATCTCTCTAGTACTAGTTGGCAGACAAGTATTTTGCGTGGCGCATTGATGATTCGTCCATACTTTGGAGATAGGGCTACTCTAGAGGTCGGCAGTGCTGAAATGCAACACGATTTCAGGGCATTTGTCAACGGAAACACCCTTGTAGTGGAGACGAATACGCCTCAGGTGATACGTGTTTATAATTCCATTGGCGTATTAGTGTCGAGCCGTGATAGGGCAACAGTCATGCGTCTTCCCAATCTGTCTAGAGGCCTTTATTTGGTTCGGGTCGGTTCGCAGGCAGTAAAGAAAATCATTGTGTATTAAAACTTATGTGAATGACCGACGATTTCACTATAGCCACCCCCTCTGTCCAAGAGGATGAAACTGAGCTTTATGAGCATCATCGTATTGTTGTTGACAGAGGGCAGGCGATGCTCCGACTCGACAAATACTTGCAAATGCGTCTTGAAGGTGTGTCACGCAACAAGATTCAGATTGCTGTCAAAGCAGGCTGTGTGTTGGTGAATGGAAATACGGCCAAGTCGAACTATAAGGTTAAACCCTGTGACGAGTTGGTTGTATTACTGCCAGAACCGCCTCACGACTTTGAGGTACTGCCAGAACCTGTTGATTTCGACATTGTTTATGAAGACGAAGACGTGTTGGTGGTAGATAAACGGCCTGGTTTGGTTGTTCATCCGGGCTATGGCAA
Source organism: Bacteroidales bacterium (assembly GCA_016281475.1). The sequence goes on along the minus strand of JAEEIS010000024.1, from coordinate 12,459 downwards.
TTTCAATGGCACATTGCTCAATGGTTTGCTTTATTACTATCAAGACAAAAAAGACAGTGCGGGTAAGCCTATTGTCCCTTATTTGGTTCACCGGATAGACAAAGATACATCGGGTCTTTTGCTAATAGCCAAGAACGAGGAGTCGCAGGTGGTGTTGGCTAAGCAATTTTTCGACCACACCATTGAACGAAAATACAATGCCTTAGTGTGGGGTAATTTTGATGACGATCAAGGTACCATAGTGGGCAATCTGGAACGCTCCCCACAGGATCGTCGAGTTATGCACGTCACCGATGACCCTGAAAGGGGGAAACATGCTGTGACACATTGGCGTGTGCTGGAGCGATTTGGTTATGTGACTCTGGTTGAGTGTGTGCTTGAGACGGGGCGTACGCATCAGATACGTGCCCACATGCAGCATATAGGACATCCGCTGTTCAATGATGCTGCGTATGGTGGCGACCGTATTCTAAAGGGTACCACATTCTCTAAATACAGGCAGTTTGTCGAAAACTGTTTTACACTTTTGTCTCGTCAGGCTTTGCATGCGCTCGTATTAGGATTCGAGCATCCTACATTGGGCAGGCATTTACATTTCGAATCCCCATTGCCCCCTGACATGACTGCGGTTCTCAACAAGTGGCGCGGTTATGTTCAATCTGCACTATAGCCATAGTATGGCCAGCGTTATGAGATGGGAATAGTATCCCCTTAGTATTCCCACATGTCGAAGGAGATATTCATGATTTCCTCTTCGATACGCTCAGATTCAATCAGTGCGTCCTCACCTGTGAGATAGTCGTGGATAGAACGGTTGTACACGTTATCGATACGAGTGATGAATGAGCTGTATAAGAAAGAATTGAATGTATACTCCCAAGTGGGTAGCTGGACTAGATTTTCACGGTAGTATGTCTCCTTGCGGGCAAGGAGGCACCGTACTTGATATGACTGCATGGGTATCCAGAAAAGGGTGATGGTACCCATGTACTCAGTCTCTCCATCAATCACTTTATAGCGGTCTTCCATGGGTGCCAGTCCCAATGTACGCACTTGCATGCCGCTACGCGAGCGGTCGAGGTATACGGCCTCTTTAATTGCATATTGGTAAATATCATCTGACGTGAACTCGTGAGGGACAAAAACGGTGGTGTAGTCGGCCTCTCCATAGTCGTCATACACCTCCATCTGCACGGTGTCGCTCCGCGTTGCACGGTCTACTACACGTTGGCAGTCAAGAGGTATTTTCATCTCGTCATCTTCGAATAGCTCAATCTCGCCGGCCTTTATGGCATCCCATAGCACGTATGCGAGGTTCTTGCGTCCGCGCACACCTTCTGGACTCTGTGGGAAATAGAAGTATTGGTTTTCCTTCTCTCGCACATCGATGATACGCCATACGAGTCGACCCCAATAGACATCGCTTTCGCGCACATAGTCCAACGGCTGGGGCTTCTTTTCCCACATGAAGCTACGCTTGTAGTAGTCTTCTGGCTGTGGTTCGACATATTGTGCAAAAGCTCCCAATGGTAGCAATATCAAGCTAAGTATGGTTCCTAAGTGACGCAATGGAATAGTGGAGTATTATCTGTTGAAACGAAAAGAGTTAAGAATAAGCGAGCTTATCCTTAACTCTTTTATGTTTAGATTATGTGGAAAAGACTCGCGTGTTTAGTATTCCCACATGTCAGACTCAATGTCGAAAATGCGCTCTTCGATGGTCTCAGCTTCGAGCAGAGCGTCCTCACCAGTCAGGTAGTCGTGAATTTCGCGGTTGTAGACGTTGGTCTCACGAGTGACAAAGCTGTCGAAATATCGCGTGACGAAAACTTCGTCATAACTGCGCTCAGCATTGTTGCTGTACATGTCGTAAGCATTGGTACGGGCAAAAAGGTTGCGGACACGCATGTCGTTCATAGGAATCCAGAAACGGGTGGTGGGGTTGCACTCCATCTCGCCGTCGAGTTCTTTGCAGTTCTCATCAACAAGGGCCAAGGCAACAATGCGAACCTTCATGCGGGTATCCTGCTTGTCGATATACCAGTACTCCTTGATGTGGATTTTGTAATAGTCGTCGGAAGTAAAATTCTTGTACTTAATGGTGTCGTGACCTTCGTCAATCATCTCACCGTAGTCATCATAAATGGGATCGGTAGTAGTGGAGTCGGCCTTGTTCAACTTGCGGTACATGTTGTCCCAATCAACGGGAATCTTCAACTCGTCGTCGTCGAAGATTTCAAACTCGCCATTAGCAGCGTTGCGATAGATGAGGTATGCAAGGTTGATACGGCCCTGATTGTTGTTCAACGAGTCCTCACCCTTGGGGAAATAGAAGAACTGGTTGAACTTCTCGCGGAAGTCGATAGTGCGCCAGACACAGGTCTCCCAAATGACATCGCTTTGACGCAGATGGGGGTAGGGAATGGCCTTTCTAGAGGTACTCAAGGTACGCGTGTAGAAATTGGTCAGATTGTTTTCATCTTCAGCTTCGATGATGTTCTGTGCACGGACAATAGTGCCACCGAATGTGAAGATTATGAGGCTAAGGCCTAGCAATACTTTTTTCATGGTATGTTAAATTTATTCGTTTTACCTAGTTATACGGAATGTGCTGCTAATGTTTCTCTTGGACCCATCGGGCATGTTGACATCAATACTGAGGGTGATTTTGCAGCCAGGTTTGGCTTTCTGGATGTAGCTCATCACATCGGCACCCCATTGCGGACCTCTGTTCTCAAGGTCGGTAGCACCATTTACCTTGGTGATATCGATGGTCTGCTTGATAATCTTAGGTGTCTCCATGTGGAAGGCGAACTCCGGTCCGTAACGGACAGAGGGGCCTTTCATGTTCTTGAGGTCGTTGATGGGTATGCCCTTACCTGCCTCAGCCTTGCCCAAGAAGATTTTGGGGTCGGGCAGCGGACGGGCACGAAATTCGTTGGAGCCCATGAAACGAGTGGTGTTGCCGTCTTTGATGGAAGCGTTTATCTTGATGGTTCCTTTGTTAACCTTAGGTTTGATGATGTAGTGTCCGGCTCCAGCTTTGGGGTCGGGGGTCAATGTGGCCTGATTGGGATCAGCCAATGTGGCCACGACATTGTGGGCTGCAGCTCCAGGCACAGAAATCTTAATAGGATTGTCTATACCAGAGTAAACAACGTTCATCTCAGTGAGTTCGAACACAGCCATCGGCTCGGTAACATAGTAGCTCTGCTTAAAGTCATAGCTTTCAGTACCATTGTCGTTCTTGACATATACCGTACCCGATATAGTCTTGGGGCCAGGAGTGTTGCAGATGGTGGAGTAGACAACCGCACCAGTGTCGTTTGCGACAAATCTCTGTCCGCCAACGGTAGCCTCGAATTTGGACTTGGAGTCGTAGGCACCGACGTTGACAATCATTTCGTACTTGCCTCCTTGCATTATGTATGAGGAGTTGGCACGAGTGATGACAGCCACCTTATCGAATGAGAAGTCGTTGGATTTAACCTGCTTGAAAAGCATATTGACGGCATCGAACTCGGCGTTCATCACTTCCGCTTTCATACGTGTCAGCGTCACAAGGGCTGCACCGGCAACAGTGTTGTTGAAGTTAAGCTGTTCCCACGAGGTTGGCTTGCCTTCGCTGTTCAGTCGGTATTCTTCCACGTCCAAACCCAGGTTGACATGGGTTGAGTCGGCACCAAGGCTTTCCTTTACTTTCTTTTTGTACTCAATAATCTTATTTTTTACCTCAACAGCAGCACCTTCTTTAACTTCGGCACCTTCGGCATCACCGATAAAATATCGTGTGCCAGCGTGGTTGTCGTCAAGTTTCTGAATCCAGCTGAACCCACCAATTCTCATTGCCTCAGCAATACTGTCGTAGTTCTTTGAACCATCTGCATTCTTCAGGTAGATGACGCGTTTGATTGTCTTTTCGGCATTGTTGGGGTCGATGAGGGTGATTTCAGCCTTGCTGGCTATTTCGCCCACAAAGCTATAGGTAATCGTATCAAGTGAATACACAAGTTCGTCAGAGAGTTTTTTAATCTCCTGAGCCTTGTCATATTTGTCTTTAACTTTGGCAGGGTTGTTCTTGAGGGCGGACTCAAAGTTCTCGTAGGTGTCTTCCAACTTCAGAACCATGTTTTGGTTGGACTTGGTCATAGCATTACCCACGGTCTTGAATCCCTCGACAACCTCTGCCGACACGTTAAGTGCCAACATGGCGGTGTACACAAGGTACATCATCTGAATCATTTTTTGTCGCGGGGTTTCTGGACAGTTTGAAGCACTCATACTTTGCTAATTGTTAGTTAAAAATTAGTTGTCAAGAGGTCTGTCGTTAGGGATTTACAGACGGGTCTGCATGGCGGCAAGCATGTTGCCATACACATTGTTGAGTTCTGCCACCTTGCGGGTCAGAGCATCAACTTGGTCTTTGTACTTGAGCACGCCTTCGGCCGAGTCGGCGAAGTTAGCCATCATATTCTGAATGCGAGTCTCAACCTCCTTAGTGGCTTCAAGCTGGCTGGTAGAGGTCTGGAGCTGCATCTCGTACATGGCATTGACAGAGGCGAGGCTGCTGGCAAGTTTCTTCATCTCGTCAGCATAAGATGCATCACCACTGGTAAGGGCTTGTGCTGTTTCTTGATAGATAGTAGTGAGAGTATTCACGGCTTCGGTAGCCTGACGGAGGTTGGAGACAGCTTCGGCTGCACCGTCAAGGCTATTGACGAACTTGTCGGTCGAAGCGGCTGCCTGTGCCATGCCGTTCATTGCCTGGGCACTATCGGCCAAGTTGTTCATGCCGCTGCCCAAACGCTCAATCAGTTCGGGTGTGATATTGGCCTCCTCAAGCATCTTGTCTAGTCGGGCAGTGAGCGGGTCGCTGCTTTCAGGAACAGAGACAAGGTTGTCGATCTCTTCGCCATTCAATTTGTTCAGGCTTTCGGTGTCATCCATGCCGGCCAACTGCGGATATACAAGTGTCCAGTCAAATTCCACGTGAGGTGGTTCAAAGGCTGAGAGGAAGAAGATCACGGTCTCAGTACCCATACCGATAATAAGCATGATAGTACCGCCTGGCCAGTGGTTAATCTTGAACAGGGCACCAATAATAACGACGGCAGCGCCCCATCCATATAGTTTCGACATGAAGTTTTTGTATCCTTTGCTGCGGACAAGATTGTCTAACCAACTCATAATTGTATATTTTTACTTATTAATGATGTATTGCACTTTAGATTTAAGGTGGGTTCTAGACTACATTGTGTCTAGAACCCAATAGTATATCTATTAATAGACGTTAGATGCGGTTTTCAGGTTGTCACCCTTCACGCGACCCAGATAGGACTGGATGCAGCGGAAGCCGATGTAGCACTTGCTCGTGTCTTGGAACTCGAAGGTACGGGTCTGGACCTGGATATAGTATTTCTGATCTTTCCAGCTGCCACCGCGAACCACCTTACGTTTCATGGCAATCGGGTCGCTTTCCTGAGCATTGTAGTTGTAGTAGGGCGATAGGGCATTGGCAACGATATAGGTGTTGTCGTCGAAAGCGTCGGCGCACCATTCGGCCACGTTGCCGGCCATGTCGTACAGACCGTAGTCATTAGGAGCATAGTGACCCACAATCAAGGTACGGACACCGCCATCATCGTCATAGGCACCGCGCAGGGGCTCGTAGTTGGCGAGGAAGCAGCCGTTCGGGTTGCGCACGTACGGACCGCCCCAAGGATAGGTCTCAGCAGCAATGCCGCCACGGGCTGCGAACTCCCACTCGGCCTCAGAGGGAAGACGGAAGTCGTTCATATGCTCATAGTTGATGCTGGCAAGGTAGTCGTTGAGGAATTTGCTACGCCAGATGCAGAAGGCCTTGGCCTGCAGCCAGCTCACACCCACCACGGGATAGTTGTCGTATGCGGCGGAGCAGAAATAGTTGCGGGTGAAGTCATCGTTCATGGAGTAGCTGTAGTCGTGGACCCAGCACAGTGTGTCGGGATAGACGTTGATTCTCTCTTTGTGGACGAATGCGGTGCGGTTGTTCAAGCCTCTCGGACGTGCAGTGTAAAGCGTGCCGCGCTGCTCGGGCTTGTTCTGTGCGCCCAGTTCCTTGCGGGAAGCATCGGCATAGTCAATCCAATAATACTCATAGTTCAGCTTGGAAGCATCCACCTCGCGACGACCGAAATAGCGGTCCTTCTCAGCAATGTACAGGTCGTTGAGGGCCTCGCGGGTCTCGGGGTCGTTCCAGCGTATTTTGGTTTTGTAGTTCAGCATGGGGGGGTCGAGCGGCTCGCCATACTCGTTCTCTTCAATCTGGTAGCCATCAATACCGCCTTCCGACAGCATACGGCGTGCGATGGAGTCCGTTACCCAATGGACAAATTGGCGATACTCGTTATTGGTGACTTCGGTCTCATCCATAAAGAAGGAGGCCACCTGCATGGTACGGGGCTGCTTGGTCACACCATAGGTGTTGTTCTGCACACCGGCGCCCATACTAAAGTTACCTTGGTTGATAAAGACCATGCCTTTCAGGTCGATGTCTTCAAACTGGTTGCGGTTCAATACACCGGTCAGTTCGCCATTCTGGGAGTTCGAGGAGCAACCGATGCAAAGAGCCACTGTGGTTGCTAGCAAGAAAAACAATTTTTTCATATTATTACTTTATTTGTTATTCGTAGATAGGTGTTGCCTGTTATTATTGTTTCTTATACGTTATTTGTGTAGAAAAGTTTCTTTTTTAAATATTTTTACGTTTTTGTTATCAAGTCGCTTTTACAATAGATATATTGAGTTGCCGTATGACGTTGGCGGCTTCGGTGGCACGTTAATCTTGAAACAGAATCGCAGGTATGCTTCAACCGAACCAAAGCTGCGGCCAGGCTTAAACCCTCCCATTCGGCTGGTTGTGAAGTCGTACGACAGACCGAAGCGCAATTTCTTCCAGTTGAAACCACCCAAGACATAGATGGCATCCTGCACACGATAGCCCAAACCGCCCCAGAATGCATTGCGATAGTCAATAAGGCACGATAGGTCGGCTTGGAAGTAGCTGAAGTTTGCAGTCTTCAACAAGGCCGATGGCTTGATGCGGACCGAAGGCGACATGGCTGGCGTATACTCATATCCGCCTATTGCGTATACGGTACGGGCATTGGTGAACTTAATCTGGTCGCTGTGTGCGCCTAACAGGTTCTTCACCGACAGCCCCATATAATATTTGCCGGGCACTTGGTAGTAGATGCCAACAGCTCCGTCAATTAGCATTGCGCTAACCTCTTGGCCTGCTAGCGAGGGGTCGTTCTGTCCATCTTCGCCGTGCAGGTCGCCGAAATTAATCGAACTGTTCAGAAGATTCACCTCAACGCCGGCAGAAAGGTTTCCCTCGCCCCAAAACATGCGAAACGCATAGTCGAGAGATACCTCTACGTTGTTGTGGTATCCAATCTTGTCAGATACAAGTGTAAAACCCCATCCGCCATGAAGGAACTTGACGGGCATGTCGAAGGTGAGGAGGATGTCTTTGGGTGTAGAGCCTGGGTTGCTACCACCGGTGGGATTGTCCAGTTGGAATCCCATCCATTGGTCGCGGTACATTGCCGTAAGGCATATCGATCCAGAGCTGCCTGCATAACCGGGATTGTAGGACATCCTGTTAAACATGTATTGAGAAAATTGGGGCTCCTGTTGGGCCATGACAACACATGAAAATCCCAGTGCCATCACCAAAAGTGACAGTTTCTTGCTTAGTCTGATTCCCATGTGAGCATTCATTTTGGTATCATGTAATTATTTAATATTCTTTAATATATGTGTATATCTAACCCGCTTTTCCATAGAAAAGACAAACCAGATTTTGACTTGCAAAGATAATAATAATTATTTACATGTGATGCTTTTTTTTCATTTTTTTTTCATTTTTTCTTTTTTCACACTTTTTTCTCTTCTTGTTTACCCCCCTTATAAGTGGGCTTTTTCACCTTTTTTATGGTTCGTGAGTAATGACATAGCTGTTAGGAAAATCATCAATCAGCATCGCCTGAGTCCGCACGGCATGGCTGCGACTTTCGTCAAGGACAAGTATGACTCTCACCTGCCTGTTTTGAAAGTTACGGTCGAAGACAACCTTGCTTTGCAAATCCGATGGCAGTCGTTTCGCCTCATTGTTGGCTGCCTGCTGTGACCCTACCGTACATAGCTCTATATCATACCGTTTCCCCTTGGGCACATGCTCGTCCACCACAATCGTAGGAGCGGGTGCTGATTGGGTGTCCTTTTCCACCTCAGGTTGTTTCTTTGGTTTCTCTGCATTGTTCTGCTTCTGCTTAGCCGGTGGGGTGGGACGTGTATTGGCCGATGCCAATTGTGTGCTGGTCGTCGTGCCTGAGTTGATGGGCCACGGCGATATGCGGCGTGGTCTACTACGGTCGCGATATGCCATATAGTCGGCCTCGCTCATCGCCAATGTGTCTTGGCTGACCCAAAGGAAGTAGCCCATGTTTGGATCCAAAGTTTTGACAATCACCCTTCCCGAGCCCCTGATTCCAATGGAGTGCACGGCCAGCTTGGTCATGTCCAGTATTCCGGGCTTCGGGCAGCGGTCGTTCACCCTCACCACCACATGCTGGTTAGTGACGGGGTATGTCACTAGCAGGTATGTCCCCATCGGTATGGTCTTGTGGGCGGCAGTGTACTGGTTTTGGCGGAATATTTCGCCACACGAGGTCTTACGTCCCACAAACCGGTCGGCATAATAGGTACCTAGCATGGTCGTCCCGTCGCCTAGTGTCTCCGTCAGTTCGTCCAAACTATCCCTCTCTCCCTGGGCCCATACCATTAGCGGACCCAAGAGCATTAATAATATATATATTATCTTTTTAATAATAGTAGTATGGATTTGGTTAATAATGTTTGGTTAATAATGTTGTTACCATTTCAATGCCTCGTGCTGCTTGTCTTGTGGGTCAAACCATTGCCCATGCAGACGCAACACTTGCTCTATGATGTCTCTCACACAGCCCTTGCCGCCCTCGAAAGGCGACACGTAGTCGCTTATCTCCTTAATCTCCGTGGCAGCGTCTGCCGGACACGCCGCTACGCCACAATGTGTCATCATGCCATAATCAGGTATGTCGTCGCCCATGCACACCACCTCCGACTCCTTCAGCCCGTTTTCGGCAAGGAATTGGGTGTATCGGTCCATCTTGTGTCCGCAACCCGTATAGCATTTCTCCACGCCCAACGCCTTCATTCTGTTGTTGATGCTCAGTGATGTGGCACCCGATATGAGGGCGATGATATAGCCCCGCTTCACGGCATATTGTATCGCGAAGCCGTCCTTGATATTGCCGCAGCGCACCGTCTCACCATCGCCGTAGGTCCACACGTCGCCGTTGGTCATCACGCCGTCGAAATCAAATACGAAGGCTTTGATATCGTGTAATTTCTCTTTGTAATTAATCATTTTCAGTTCAATTTTGTCCGGCATATTGTAGCACATCCTCATACACCCTTCGCCAGCCTTCCCACCCAAAGTCCTCGCATAGGTTTTGGTTGTGGAATATGCAGCTGAACGTTCCGCCCAGTGTCCTCACCTCGTCTATCAGGGCGTGGTACTGCTCAATCGCCTGGTCGGGAGTCAGCCCCATGTATTTTTGGAATGTCGTGTCCATTGCCATAAAGGGGTGCAGCCGTAGGTCGCATTCCTGGTTGCTGTTCAAGTCGAAGAAGGGGACAATGGAACAGGTACCGCAGCGGAACCCCGGCAGCTCGGCATAGCCCATCGAGTAGTCGTGTGCGATGCCATTGCGCACAAGGTTGCGGTAGCCCGCTGGCAGCGAGAAACGCAGGAAGTGGTATCTGTTGCGCACAATGGTGCGGTGCAAGATGTCCGACAGCCGTTCTATCTCGCGTTCCAGCCGTTCGGGTTCCTCCGACGAGTAGTACGATCCGTGCACCCCGACCTTGGCATAGTCGCCCAAGTGTTGCAACAGTTGTCTGAAGTCGTTGTTGTGAAACGACGCGGGCTTGTCGTAAATGCCGTAGTCCCCCATCAGCGCAAAAAACAGCAGCTTGCTGTGCCGTGCCAGCTGTTGGCTCTGCTCCAATATGTAGTCGAACGTGTCGAAAGGGTCTGTCTCCTGCTTGCGTAGCACCTTTATGCGCCGCTTCACCTCCTCTGGGTCGTGGCGGCGTATGCCGTCTCGCAATATGCCCAGCGTGGTGCGAAACACCCCCTTGTGCAGGTAGCAGTAGGCCGCGTCGATGTCCACCGTCTGCACAAAGGCGTAGTTGCGCGTGCCGAATGCCGTGTCGGGGTAGCGTTGCAGCACCACCTCCTTCACCATCAGTGCCCAGCGGTCCACCACGGCAGTCTGCAGGAATCCCTCTTGGTAGGCGATGCTCTCCGTCACCAGGAAACGGCCGTGCTCGTCGCGGTGGTGCGGCAGGTATTCCTCGTAGCGCGACAGCATGTAGAATATGGACGCAAAGGGGTCGTATGGCAGTGCCGTATGGCGGCCGAACACGGGGAATAGTGCTGCCGTACCCTCATAGTCAAAGCAGTGAGGGTTTTGCTCCTCTATGGAGGTCTCAAACAGCAGCCGTGCCGCCTTGACGTAGAGATAGGGCAGCTCTCCGGCGTTGTCCTTGGCGCAGAATACGGGCTGTGGCGCATAGCATAGACGCGCCTCCTCATGACTGTCGAAAACTTCGGCATTGGTGGTAATGGCGAAGTCAGTCTTGAGTATGTCGCGCATCACCACATTGATGGTGTAACCTACGCGGTTAGTCAGTTTTGGCACATATATCAGCAGCATAATCCGATGCCTAAGAAAATGCAAAAATACAACTTTTTTTTGACTTCTTGCATTTTAGGATTTTTTAACCCACCTAAATAACGACTATTGGTTGACTTTACGACGAGGCCTATTTTTTCGGGTCATCCGACAAACAGATTGGTGATGACGAGGGCTCTTTCCTTCCATCTTGGATTCACTAAGCCTCCACCTTAGGAGCGAAGGCAGAGCGGAAGCATCGTATGTGTCGACCGTCTATTTATATCGAGAAGCCTAGAAACGGGGTGCCACTTTTGAGATAAAAAAGTGGCACCAAAGTGGCAAATGCCTAATCTTCCGACCATGCACCAAGTCTCACAAAGGTGCTGTTCGGATTGTTACCTTACCTATCCGTTTGTCGGAATAACCATAAGTTTTTCATCAATATCAATTCACAATAACTTCCCAGAATCTACCTTTGTCTGGCCCGACACAACGAAGATATTTGTCTCGGTCACCTTTGGCACTATTGTCTTCAATTCCCATACCCTATAGTTCAAAAAGTCGAACCTGATAAACTTTGCCGCAATGAGGACATTGAATGATATCTGGCAGTTGTGTCGTCACACTGTTTTGGTGACAGTAGGGGCATTCTACTGAGTATTTTCCACACTTCTGGCATTGTCGGATGGTCTTTCTCCTGGCAATCTTGCGGCCTTTACAGAGACAGTTTATTATTTGAAACAAATGTACTGAAGCCTCTATTCCTTGTCCCGGAACAAATCTAATTCTCGGACGGAGTCTTTCAAACGTACACTCACATTCTATTGTTTTTTTCATTTTTTTATCTTTGAAGAAATACTAATTTGAATTCCTAATATTGCAGTAACACCCAAAGTAATATTCCATTGTCCTTTGCTTTGGCCGACACCTACACCCAATACATTGGTTCTCTTTGAAGCCTCATCAATATAATCTCCACCTTCGTAAGTTTGTCCAGCCAAAGTAAACAATCCCAACGACACGCCTCTTGATCCTCTTGCATTATTTTCTTCACAATGATAGGTGTCAACCTTTCCTTTACCCCAATCCCAATCTATTCCAACCAAATCAATAGAACTAATGTTAATACCAAGGTTTACACAACCTACATCAACTCCACATTGTCCTCCTATAGAGAATGACCCATTAAAGGACCATTCTTTCTCGGCTTTAAATGTTGCATATAAAAACAAATCGAATTTAGAGTCAACACATTTATCTGGTTTATATGCCCATACTCCTTTGGATGAGGACCTTTCATATTTATCTTTACCATAATCATATACAAGAAATGAATAATTAGGATGTTTTTCATCTCCTTTATTGTATATTTCCCCCACACGTGATTCTCCAAACATATCTACAGCATTCGCCCTAACTTTTGCAGCAGCTGATTCTGTAGGAAACATCTCTCTCCCGTCTGGATCCACCAGTTTCACAGGATTCCAAGCGCAGTAGGCATATGGGCTAATACTCGGGTATTTATCCGCCATCGGGTCGACACTCAGCCACATGGTCATCAACTCATGATCCATGTACCTCGCACCGAAATACCCGTACCCCGTCTCCTCGTCGCGCTCTTTGCCCGTGAAAGTGAACGAGTGAAACCATGCAATATTAACATGGTTTTGCTGTTCGATATTATGTTCTT
>JAEEIS010000172.1 GCA_016281475.1 Bacteroidales bacterium | reverse complement strand
GCGGGTAGCCTGCACTAGACCAGACTGCTGGTGGCGGGGTAGGTCAATCTGGGTGATGTCGCCCGTGATGACGAACTTGGCGTTGCGGCCCATGCGGGTGAGGAACATCTTGAGCTGGGCGGAGGTGGCGTTCTGCGCCTCATCGAGGATGACGAAGGCGTTGTCGAGGGTGCGCCCACGCATGAAGGCGAGGGGGGCAATCTCGATGGTATTGTCCTCCCAGTAGTTGAGCAGTTTCTGCTGCGGAATCATGTCGCGGAGGGCATCGTAGAGGGGTTGCAGATAGGGGTCGAGCTTGTCGCGCAAATCGCCAGGGAGGAAGCCGAGATTCTCGCCTGCCTCCACAGCGGGACGGGTGAGGATAATGCGGCGTATCTCCTTGTTCTTAAGGGCACGGACGGCGAGGGCTACGGCGGTGTAGGTCTTGCCCGTACCGGCAGGGCCGATGGCGAAGACCATATCGTTCTGCTTAACCGCCTCAACAAGACGCTTCTGATTGGGAGTGCGCGCCTTGACGAGCAGGCCGTTACGACCATGCACGAGAATCTCTTCATTGGTCTCCGCCTCGGGGGTGGAGCCGCCATTTTCGAAAATTTGCATGATAACGTTCTCGTTGAGACGGCCCACCTTGTCGTAGTAGGTCATCATGGCCTGCAGCTTGCCATCGAAATGGTCGATGTCCTCGGTGCTGCCCACCACCTTGAGCATCTCACCACGCGCAATGAGTTTGAGCTTTGGAAAGAGAATTCTGACGAAGTCGAGAATCTTGTCGTTGTCGCCCCAAAAGCGTGTATAGTCAATCTCTTCGAGAGAAAATATTTTTTCAATTACAGGTTCGTCCATGGTGCAAAAGTACAAAAAAAATAACAATTAAAAATTAAAAATTAAAATTCTTTATAGATATAAGGCGCTAATCAAAAAAAAATGCGTAATTTTGTAGTCGTGGAAATAGTACGCCCAAGTGTTGCAAGGGCACGTTATGATATTGAATTATAAACTAGTAAAAAATAATAGACATGCAGAACACCTACGCAATTGGAATTGATGTCGGAGGCACCAACACCGACATGGGACTGGTAAGAGACGATGCCGCCATTGTGGCACGCCGCAGTATACCCACAAGCAAATACACCGAGCTGGAGCCTTACGTGCGCGACATAATGACAGAGATAAAGGGCATGGTGGCAGACGGTGACAAGGAGAAGGGGGTGGAGATGATACCCCTCACCGAACTGACCGGCATCGGCATCGGCGCACCCAACGGCAATTTCTATACCGGCTGCGTGGAGTGGGCACCCAACCTGACGATTAAGGGCCTGCTGAATTTCGAGGAGGAGTTTCACAAGTATGTGGACTGCCCAGTGGTGCTGAGCAACGATGCCAACGCTGCGGCATACGGCGAGTATGTGTACGGCGGCGCACGCGGCATGGACCACTTTGTGATGATTACCCTCGGCACCGGCGTGGGCAGCGGAATAGTGGTGGACGGCAAGCTGGTGCACGGCTTTACCGGCACGGCAGGCGAGCTGGGGCACAACATTCTAATTCCCAATGGCAGGCAGTGCAGCTGTGGCCGCAAGGGCTGCTTGGAAGCATACACCTCGGCACGCGGCATCGTGCAGACCTACGTGGAACTGCGTCAGGAGAAAGGCACCCCCGCCGAGGCGGCACAACATGCCGACTGGATTGGGGCCGAGGTGGCCGACGGCGACATCACCAGCAAGATGATAGGCGATGCCGCCAACGCGGGCGACCCTCTGGCGATGGAGACTTACGCCATGGTGGGCGGATGGCTGGGACTGGCGTGCGCCAACGCATGTACCTTCTCGGCACCGCAGGCGATATTCCTGATGGGCGGCCCCACCAAGGTGGGCGCACCACTGCTCGACCCGCTGAAGAAATCGTTCGAGGAGAATCTGCTGAACATCTACAAGGGTCATTGCGCCATATACATGTCGCACTTGAGAGCCAACGAGGTGGCGATACTGGGCGCGGCAGCGTTGGTGAAACTGAGAAAATAACATTATCGGAATGGTCGGAGTGGTCGGAATAATCTGAATAGTCCGAAAAAAATTAAGAGAAAGATGAGACATTTCCTTATTGTACTGAGTGCCGTTGCGAGCCTATTGTTGGCAGCTTGCGGCAGCGGGCTGACCCGCTATGTGAACCCCTTGGTGGGTACCGATTTTCACGGGCATACCTATCCTGGTGCCATCTCCCCCTTCGGGCAGATACAGCCCAGTCCCGACACCCGACTGGAGGGATGGGACGGTTGCAGTGCCTACCACTACAGCGACGACACCGTGTACGGTTTCAGCCACACCCACCTCAGCGGCACCGGCTGCGAGGATTATGGCGACGTGCTGCTGATGCCCGTGATGGCAGAGGGCGACGAGTGGCATTTTTCGCCCAACATGCCACAAACGGAGTTCCGCTCCAAGTTCTCGCACCGCAGCGAGAATGCCACGCCGGGCTACTACCGCGTGGTGCTGGATCGCAACCGCGCCATGGTGGAACTGACCGCCAACCAACGGGTGGCAGCACACCGCTACTCGTTCCCAAGGAACGGGAAGAAGGGCTTCGTCGTAGACCTGCGCCACCGCGACAAGGTGCTGGCAGCAGGCTTCGAGCGGCAGCAGAAGGACGGCATACTCTGCGGCTGGCGCGAGAGCGACGCATGGAATCCTCATCAGAAATGCTACTTTGCCCTGCAGTGCAGCGAACCCATCGAAGAGGTGCGCTACTACGACGACGGGATGAAGGCCCTGGTGGTGCTGGCCGACGACTGCAAGCAGGCCGAAGTGTATGTGGCCATCTCGGGTGTGGACTGCGAGGGCGCAAGAAAGAACCTTGCCACACGTGAAGATAAGAATTTCGACGCCATCCGCTCAGAGTCGCACCAAAGCTGGGAGGCAGCACTTTCGAAGATAGAGGTGGAAGGCGGCAGCCGCAAGGAGAAGGAGAACTTCTATACCGCCCTGTACCACTGCTACACTTCGCCCTACCTGTGGAGCGACGTGGACGGCCGCTACCGCGCCATGAACGACACCGTCTACACATCCGCCAAACCCGTCTACACCGTCTTCTCGCTGTGGGACACCTACCGCGCCCTGCATCCCTTGATGGCAATTATCGAACCCAAAATCACTGAGGACTGGATTGCCACCATGCTGAACCACTTTGAAACAGGTGGCGAGCTGACCATGTGGGAACTGGCATCACATGAGACGCACTGCATGATTGGCTACCACGCTTGCCCTGTAATATTGGAAGCGCAACAAGCCGGTATTCTCGACCAATGGACTGACCGACGCCGACTGGACTTACTCAACGCCATGATTGCCACTTCCAACCGCACCGAG
>JAEEIS010000171.1 GCA_016281475.1 Bacteroidales bacterium | reverse complement strand
GGGTACGGGCGAGGTTGGCGTGGAGAGTGTTATTCTTTTTCCAGTGGTAAACTCGTTGTATTCAAACACCACAGATCTGGCAGTGGCAGGTATGAACTTATTAAAGGTTTCACCATCCACCAATTCGGCATAGTCGAATCCATGTTCTTTCTGGCAACCTGTTGCCAATAAGACCAACGTGTTTAAAATCAAGGCGCTAATAAAAAAATGGTTTTTCATAATGATGTGTGTTTGTGACTGCAAAGATAAGAATAATATTTAGATGTATAGAATTATTTCGAGATATTTTTAGTAACAGCATGATAATTAATGCGAAACGTAAGAGTACGCAAACGTGTGGGGACAATAAAAAAGGGGCAACTCCAACAAGTTGTCCCCTTTCAGTACTCCAACCGGGAATGTAACTAATACTGACTTTTAGTAGTTTGCAAAGTTGTAGGTGAAAATAGGGTGAAAAAAGCGACAATACATGTACACTATACACTGATGATTGGGACACCCAGTATGGCGGAAATCTTTGCCAGTGTGGCTATGGTGAAGTTGTGCGTACCGCCGACCCAGCGGCTCACCTCCGCTTCGCTGCGACCTATTTGATGGGCGAATTCTTTCTGTGTCATTCCGCGTTGCTTGAGAATAGCGACTATTTTGTCTGCTATCTGAAACGACAGGTCTACTTGCTGCTTTATGTCTTCTGGAGTGCTGGCAATACACTCTTCAAATAGTTGTTGTGTGGGTGTCATAGGTCAAATGTTTTGTTGTCAATACCCGATATGTCGTTTTCAATAATTGTAACCTTGCCACTTTTGATTGCCGAAGATAATAGCTTGTCAAGTTTCTGTAGTGTTATCACGTATCCGTTAAGGCTCTCGTCCTCCTCGTAGGTCTTTGTGCTCTTTATGCCGCCATTGCCCACAATCAAAACTTGGTCGGACATCCGTAGGCAGTACAGGCGCATCTTGGTGTAGTCTATCGGGAGAGCCACAACGTGGTCTCCCATTTTGCCTTCGGGTCGGAAATATCTTTCAAGGAATCCGCTTGCGTTCAACATTCGGTTTATTGCTGTAAGGATTATCGACAGTTCCTCCTTCCGTATGGCATCCTCTTTAAATTTCTTGATGAATTTGGCAAATTCAGTGTCCGTCTCACCATCAAAACAGATTGTGAAAAGTCCCGCATTATCAGTCTTTTTTATTTCTTCGATTGATACTTTTGTCATTGCTTAATCGTCTTTTTTCATTTGCAAAAATACAACTTTTTTTTGAATAATTACTTTTTAAGGTAATGTTTTTGTGGTATTTCTTTGTTCCACCCTATTGTTATATGCCTACGGTAAATCCGACAAAATAGCCTAAAATAACCCAAAACAATGGAAAATAGATGGTTTCGCAATATAAGACGTAATTTATTGTGTACCAATATATATAATTAATCCAAAGACAAAAAAAACCAGCCTTTCGACTGGTTTTGTACTCCGACCGGGAATCGAACCCGGATCTACTCTTTAGGAGAGAGTTATTCTATCCATTGAACTATCAGAGCAGTTTTTTAAACTAAAAACTAAAAAGTAAAAACTAAAATGTTTCTTTCCTTATTTTTTAGCATTATGGTTTATATTACTTTAGAGGTCGGCGCATTGCTCACTTTATCTCTTTTTTTCAGCAGTGTTCGCGGCCTTCGGCTCACAGTTTCCGTTTAATTTCAATTATTTCGTAGGCCTCTACGATGTCGCCCACTTTGATGTCGTTAAAGCCTTCGATGTTCAGGCCGCAGTCTTGGCCGCTGACCACTTCTTTGACATCGTCTTTGAAACGTTTGAGCGAGGCGAGCTTGCCGGTGTAGACCACGATGCCGTCGCGGATGATGCGGACGTTGTGGTTGCGGGTGATTTTACCATCAAGGCACATGCAGCCTGCAATGGTGCCGACCTTGGAAATCTTGAAGGTTTCACGGATTTCGAGGTTGGCGACAATCTTCTCCTGCGTCTCAGGCGAGAGCATACCTTCGATAGCGTCCTTGAGTTCGTTGATGGCATCGTAGATGATGCTGTAGAGACGGATGTCGATTTGCTCAGTCTCTGCCATCTTGCGGGCACCCACGGAGGGACGCACCTGGAAGCCGATGATGATAGCGTCGGACGATTCGGCAAGAAGCACGTCGTTCTCGGTAATCTGGCCGACGGCCTTGTGGATGACGTTGACCTGCACCTCGTCGGTGGAGAGTTTCAACAACGAGTCGGACAGGGCTTCGACGGAGCCGTCCACATCGCCCTTGACAATGACGTTGAGTTCCTTGAAGTTGCCGATGGCAATACGACGACCAATCTCGTCGAGGGTCATGTGCTTCTGCGTGCGGAGGCCTTGCTCGCGCTGCAGCTGGGTACGTTTGGCAGCGATGTCCTTGGCTTCCTTCTCACTCTCGGTGACGTTGAAGGTGTCGCCAGCCTGACAGGCACCAGTCAAGCCGAGCAACAGCACAGGCTGTGAAGGACCTGCCGACATGACCTCTTGGTTACGCTCGTTGTACATGGCACGCACACGTCCGCTGATGGCACCCGCCACAATGGGGTCGCCCTTGCGGATGGTGCCGTCTTCGACGAGCAGTTTTGCCACGTAGCCGCGACCTTTGTCGAGCGAGCTCTCGAGCACAGTACCCTTAGCACGCTTGTTGGGGTTGCCCTTCAGCTCCATGATGTCGGCCTGAAGGATAACCTTCTCGAGCAGTTCTTCCACATTGATACCTTTCTTGGCGGAAATATCTTGGCTCTGGTATTTGCCGCCCCACTCTTCGACGAGGAGGTTCATGTTGGCGAGCTCGGTCTTAATGCGGTCGGGGTCGGCACCGGGTTTGTCAATCTTATTGATGGCAAAGACGATGGGAACGCCAGCAGCCTGCGCGTGGTTGATAGCCTCAACGGTCTGGGGCATAATCTTGTCGTCGGCAGCAATGACGATGATGGCAATGTCGGTAACTTTGGCACCACGGGCACGCATAGCGGTGAAGGCTTCGTGACCGGGGGTGTCGAGGAAGGTAATCTTGCGGCCTTCGGCAGTGGTGACTTCGTAAGCACCGATGTGCTGTGTGATGCCGCCCGCCTCACCGGCGATGACGTTGGTGTTGCGGATATAGTCAAGCAGCGAAGT
Organism: Bacteroidales bacterium; assembly: GCA_016281475.1. The sequence goes on along the minus strand of JAEEIS010000171.1, from coordinate 12,474 downwards.
CTTACCATGGTCGACATGACCCATGACGGTGATGATGGGGTTGCGGGGAACGAGGTCTTCGGGACGGTCGGTCTCTTCAATCTTGTTCAGCTCGTCGATAACGTCGGCACTGGCGAAGTTGATGTCGAAGCCAAACTCGTCGGCGATGAGCTTGATGGTCTCGGCATCGAGACGTTGGTTGATGCTGACGAAGATGCCCACCGACATGCAGGTGCTGATAATCTGCGTGACGGGGATGTTCATCATGGTGGCCAGCTCGTTGGCGGTGACAAACTCGGTCACCTGCAACGTCTTCTGGCTTTCCATCTGGCTGAGCTGTTCCTCTTCGATGCGCTGGTGCACTTTCTGACGTTTCTCGCGGTTGTGCTTGGAGGTCTTCGACTTGCCCATAGGGCTGAGACGGGCGAGGGTGTCGCGCACCTGCTTCTCGATTTCGGTCTCGTCTATTTCGACCTTCGCGGGCTTCTTCTCTTTCTTCTTCTTTTTCTCGGAGCGCTCGCTCTTTTCGCTCTTGGCATCAGTGTCGGGCTTGCGGTCCTTGGCTGAGCCCTTGCTGGAGGCGGCATTGCGTTCGGTTTCGCCGTTGGTGTCGCTGACCTTCACGCCCTTGTTCTTGATGCGCTTACGCTTCTTCTTTTCGGAAGTGGAGGGCTTGGGTTTCTCGAACTGGCTGAGGTCGACCATGCCCACCAGCTTGGGGCCTTCGAGTTTGGTGTATTTGGTCTCAATAAATTCGGGCTCAGGCTTGGCGGGTGCGGGAGCAGGAGTGGGTTGGGGCTCGGGCTGTGGCTCGGGAGCGACAGGTGTGGCCTCCTCAACGGGTGCCGAAGCCGGCTTGGCTTTAGGTTCGGCAGGAGTGTCGGCAGCCTTCTTGCCACCTTTTTTGTCAGCCTTGGATTTCTTCTTTTTGTCGGGACGCATCTTGGTGTTGATAGCGTCGAGGTCTATCTTGCTGATGATGCGCAGGTCGCCCACCTGTGTGGGGGCGGGAGTAGGAGTGGGTTCCACTTCGGGAGCGGGTTCTGGCTCGACAGGAGTGGGAGCCTCTTCCTCTTCTGTATTGGCAGGCTCTTCAGCCGTAGGTGCAGGCTCTTCGATTTCGACAGGTTGGGACTCTTCGACGGGAGCAGGTTCTTCAACGGGAGTGGGTTCGGCAGTTTCGACGACTTCGGGCACGGCGGGCTCGTCGGGAGTGACGGCAGTTTCGGCGGGCTGTTGGGTGTCCTTGTTGTCGACGGTGGAGGTATTGTAGTTCTTGATAATGACCTCTTCGTTCTCCTCTTTCCGATCTTCGGTGTTAGCCTCAATGACTACGTTGCTTCCGCTAGGGGTAATCTCAATCTTATCAGCCTGCTCCTTGACGGCACGCTCGGCCTGGAAGGCCGATGCCACCAGGTCGTATTGCTCCGTTGTGAGACGGGTGTTGGGGTTCGTTTCCACTTGGTGCCCCTTCTTGGCAAGGAACTCCACAAGGGTAGAAATACCCACGTTAAGTTCGGTTGCTGCTTTCTTTAGTCTGATTCCTTTGTTTTCGTCTGCCATATTACACTCCTTTTTTTATTTCGAAAATTGTTGTTCTATATCGTAGTAGATGAGGACGGTATGAAAAACCCTCTACTATTGCTCGCTCTGCTCTTCGCCTTCCTCGGCATGGGGCTTGGGAGCCTCCTCCTCAAACTCAGCCTTGAGGATGCGGAGCACCTCGTCCACAGTCTCTTCCTCGAGGTCGGTACGGTTGATGAGGTCCTCTTTGCTGATGGCGAGCACACTCTTGGCGGTGTCGCAGCCGATATTGATGAGGACATCAATGATCCACTGGTCGATTTCGTCGGAGAATTCCTTCAGGTCCACATCGTCGGTGTCGTCGTCGCCAGTGCGGTACACGTCTATGTCGTAGCCCACCAGCTTGCTGGCCAACTTGATGTTGCAGCCGCCCTTGCCGATGGCAAGCGACACTTGGTCGGGCTCCATATACACCTCAATCTTCTTGTTCTCCTCGTCAATCTTCAGCGAGGAGATTTTGGCGGGAGCCAAGGCGCGGTTCACCATGATGTCCAGACGGGGGGTATAGTTGATGACATCGATATTCTCCTTGCGCAGCTCGCGCACGATGCCGTGGATACGGGCACCCTTGATGCCGACGCACGAGCCCACGGGGTCGATGCGGTCGTCATACGACTCGACGGCAATCTTGGCCCTTTCGCCCGGGATGCGGACGATGTTGCGGATGGTGATGAGACCGTCGTAGATTTCAGGAACCTCGGCCTCAAGCAGACGCTCGAGGAATATAGGCGAAGTACGCGAAAGCACAATCAGCGGGTTGTTGTTCTTCATCTCCACCTTCAGCACCACGGCACGCACCGTGTCGCCCTTGCGGAAATGATCGCTGGGAATCTGTTCGCTCTTGGGGAGCACCAGCTCAATCTTCTCCTCGTCGAGGATAAGCACCTCCTTGTTCCAAGGCTGGTACACCTCGCCCACGATGATTTCGCCCACCTTCTCCTTGTATTTCTGGAAGACAAGCGACTTCTCGTAGTCCTGAATCTTGCTCACCAAGTTTTGGCGGATGGCGAGAATCTCGCGGCGGCCAAAGTCGGTCATATAGATAGGCTCCGACAATTCTTCGCCCACCTCAAAATCAGACTCAATCTTGATGGCGTCGCTATAGGCAATCTCCAAATTCTCGTCCTTCACCTTCCCATCCTCAACAATGGTACGGTTGCGGAAAATCTCTAGGTCTCCCTTGTCGATGTTCACAATGATGTCGAAGTTATCCTCCGTGCCGTAGCGCTTAGCCAGAGCAGCGCGGAAAACCTCCTCAAGGATGTGCATCAACGTCTCGCGGTCAATGTTCTTGAATTCCTTAAACTCCTGGAAGGAGTCTATCAGATCTAGCGTCTTCATTTGACTATATTTTGTTTTATTATTACTCTTTAAAACTTAAAACTTCAGCACCACCTTGACGGTCGCCACATCGGTGTAGGCAAACGTATAATCCTTCGGTGCCTCCTTCTTGGTGCCCTTGATATGGATGGTGAACTGGTTGTCGTCAGCCTCTGAGAGGGTACCCTCCACATGCTGGCCGTCCAGCGCGTCCACGCTCAGCTCGCGGCCGATATGGCGGCGGTACTGGCGGGGCATCTTCAGCGGCGAGTCCGCTCCGGCAGAACTCACATTCAGCTCAAAATCCTCCTCCTCGCGGTCCAGGCTGTTCTCTATCGTGCGGCTCAGCTCTATGCAGTCGTCAATCGTAACGCCCTCGTCACCGTCAATGTCCACAAAAATGCGGTTATCGGGGGTGATTCGCATGTTTATTAGGTACTTTTGTGTACCTTCAAGAGCATCCTTTACTATGTCTAATATCTTGAATTTGTCTATCATAAGCAATAAAAAGGGGGACTTCCGTCCCCACAATAACCGCTGCAAAGATACACATTTTTTTTAACATAACAAGAAAAAACTTCCAATCAGTAGTGCAAATTGATGTTTTTACGGCTTCAAACTCCCAATGGGTATCACCCGCACTCCGTCGCTCCTGCGGTAAGCATAGTCGCCATTCGCCACCAGTACCGCCAAGAACGAAGGTTCCTTCATCTTGTCCGTGTCAATTTGGTCGAAAATACGTTCTTTGTAATCGCTCGTTTTTTTATCTTTTTTATACGCTGCAAAATTACGAAAAATATTTGGATTACAATAAATTATTTTTTTTCATTCCCGAGATTATGGGATTTTCGTTCCCGAGATTGAGGGATCTTCTTTCATGACGGCGATATTCACACGGATGTGAAAAAAGGACACTGCAAGCGATTCTTGCGGTGTCCTCTTTATTGTGAAGGGTGTGCCTATCTCGACGTAGGCCTTACCCATGTGAACACAACCCCTTCGGTGGGCAGGCCTGTGCCATTCTCCAGCTCGGCTTGTACCGCCTCTGTGCAGATGATGGTGCAGGCTCCCGATGCGGTGGAAAGTCCTGCGCACATGCCCTCCTTATTCTCCACACAGCTCATGTCGAAACTCGTGAGGTTGAGGCTCGTCAGGCCGCTGCACCCACTAAACATCTCCGACATGTCGCTAACGCCCGTAGTGACCAATCCGTCGCCAAAGTCTATCGTTTGAAGATTCTCTTTTCCGGCAAACATCTTGGAGCAATCCTCATTGGCATAGATTTTCTGCTTCGGGGTGCGTGCCCTCCACGTGGTACCATCCATCTTGCCGCATACCCAGCTGGTTGAATTAGGATTATTTGTAGAAAGAGTAGTTCCAGTAGGGTCAGTGCTGTTGTACTCAAACACTACCGCAGTGGCACTATTGGGTATGAGACTATTGAATAATTGCCCATCGTACAACACGGCTGCGTATTCCTTTATCCCCGTTACATCGCTCGTAATGGTCAGAACGGTATTATTCTCTACCGACACCCCAGTCTTCACCATCCGGAAATAACCGTCAGGCATATTGACTCTGATTTCCACATCGTCCGTAGTAAATCCAGGAACCACAATGTCGAACGATTTTACCTCGCCGACACCCAATTTTACTGGAGCCTCGTTAGACATAAAGAGACGCATCTCGTAGCATGACGGTACCCACGACATGACTGGGACTATCTTGTCGGAGGCATTGCCATTGATATGTGCTTCGCTCCACCCGCAGAGTGGGTTCGTTGCTGTCCGAAGTATAATCCCATCGATGGTAATCTCTTTGTCCAACAAGTTGTTCACCACGACGCGCACCACTGCGCATAAGCTGTGGAACTGCAACGTGCCGTCTCCCTCAAGATACGCTCCCATAGGGACAACCACACGTTGGCGACCATCCACAATCTCGTAGTGCTGTACCAATGGCAGTGTCACCGAAACCGTTTTACTATCAATGATGTCATCGTGTGTACTCACAATGCTGGCGGGGTAGATTGCGCGGTAGGCGTTGGCGGATGCCACATCCTCAATTATGGCTGCCGTTCCCGCAGTTGACGTGACGTGGCAGACGCTACCGTTGACATACACCTCGTCGCCGTTATGCAGGCTGAGAATGCCCTCGTCAATGTTCATTTCGGGGTTGTCGCTGGTGGGGTGAGGCATTTCGACTTTTAGGGCGACCTCCTTATGGCATCCCACCGCCAGTATCGCCGCCATCAAGATAAATGAGAAGAGTAAATGTTTTTTTTTGTTCATATTGTTCAATTTTAATCAATTATACCTAAGTCAGCGTTCAGAAAGGGGTCTTTGTAGTTGGTTCGAACCCTCCTTTTCTCAATTTGCAAAAGTACTATTATTTCTTCAAGAAAAATCCTAATCATTAAAGTATTTTTCCTAATTTGTCTTTTTTTCATTGTTTATAGGCGCTGTCTTTTTTATTGATGCCTTGTCAACGCTTTTGCCCTTATCCTATATTTATACTTCAGTTATACCTTAGTTATACTATTATATATACTATAACTAAAGTATAACTAAGGTATAACTGAAGTATAAATGGTGCATATATGAGGGAGGGAGAAATAAGTTGTGAGCGTTTCGGGGAGTTGTGGGATGGGGGTGGGAGGCAGGGGAAGAGAAATGTTTTTTGGGCGAAAGGTGTTTGAATGGATTATTTTGTGTATCTTTGCACTAAAAATATAGGCTATGGCACGTGAATCGTTTGGGAAGACTTGGTGGGGCCAGGAGTGGCTCAACTCGCTGACACATATCGACTATGAGAATCGCATACCGCGTGGGGCGGCATACGCTCGCAAGGGTGCGGTGACGGATATAAAGATTGATGGCGGGCTTATCAAGGCAAAGGTGCAGGGCACTCAGCGCACGCCCTACAGGGTGGAGATAAAGGTGCCACAGGTGGACGCGGAGCATGTAGCACGGCTGGTGGACGAGCTGTCGGAGCAGCCTTTGCTGGTGTCGAAGCTGATGAACCACGAGCTGGACCCGCAGGTGATGACTATTGCCCGCAAGGTGGGGATACGGCTGTTCCCCGAGAGTTGGCGCGACTTGGATATGCGGTGCTCGTGTCCCGACTGGGCGGTGCCGTGCAAGCATTTGGCGGCGGTGGTGTATATGCTGAGCCGCGAGATTGATAACGACCCGTTCTTGGTGTTCAGGATGCATGGGATTGACCTGATTGGCGAATTGTCGAAACGGGGCATGGCAACCACAGCCACGGAGCAGCCGACGATGCCGACAAGGGCATTGCTGTATGAGGTGCTAGAAAAGGGTGAGCAGGAGGCTGAGGTGCAGCCGTTGCGCCCAGTGGACCTCACCCAGCTGTCGGACATTGGGCAGGCACTGGTGGGTCTGCTGCCGGAGCGGCCTACGTTTTATGGCAGGGGCGATTTCCGTGCCACGTATAATGGAGGAATAAAGAAGGCGGCACGCGAGGCGAAGTATATTTTGGACGGCAGGCGTGTGCTGTGGCCGGATGGTGTTGCGCCGGGCAGGCACGACACGGTGCGGATGCTGCTGGACGACGAGATGGAGGTCTCAAACCTGTCGCTCGACCAGCTGATGGCAGCGGTTGCCGCTATCGACGACGACGACCTTGCCGACTATAGTGATGATGTTGTTGTGGTGCGCTATGCGCTCAATGTGGCGTTGCACCTCGTGGCGTGTGGCGCGATGATTCCGAAGTTGGTGCGTTGCAAGGGAGGGGTGTATGCGGTAGAGTGGCTGCCGGCCTTGGCACACGAGCCTGTCCGCGCTGTGGTGGAGCAGCTGGGGCGTATGATGCCTGCCGAGATGGTGCGGTGGCAGCAAGTGCACCTGAAGAAGCCGTCGCCACTCAAAAACCGCGCAACGGTGCTGTTGACGCTCATGATGGGAAGGTTGGTGCCCATGCTGAGTGCGAAACAGGATGCCGACAATGCCGTGCCGCTTATGTTTTTCAACGGCAAGAGGAAACGTTTTGGCGGAGTGGGTGAGCAGAGCGTGCCCGACAGCATTGCGGCATGGTTGGCGCATCTGGACGTGGGCAGCCATGAGTATTGTCCGCAGGTAGTGGTGGGATTGTCGCGGGACGGGGACTTTAAGATTGACTTGGCGACGATAGTGGAGGGTGTGCCCGTGCCGTTGATGCAGGTGCTGACCGAGGCGGACTATGCGCCCATACGCCTTGGGGTGCTGAAGGATGCCGCCATGCTGTCGCCGTTCCTGCCAAGGCTCGACGGCTATATCAACAGCAACGCCAAGAGGGCCTTGATATTTTCGCCGTTGGAGTTTTCGAAGATGATGATAGAGGTGTTTCCCTCGATACGTCTGCTGGGCGTAAGTGTGGCGTTGCCCAAGGAGTTGCAGAACCTCTGCCGCCCGCGTGCCACGGTCACTATCAAGCAGGCGGCCAACGACGGGGTGGCGCATGTGCGGTTTGCCGACATGCTCGACTTCGACTGGCAGGTGGCTGTGGGCGACAGTGTGATGACGGTCGAGGAGTTTCAGCAGCTGACCCATTGCGCTCGAGGACTCGTCCGCTTCAAAGGACAGTATTTCTATGTGGACGAGAGCGACATACATCGGCTGGAGGAGTCGCTCAATTCCACCCGCTTGCTCACGGCCGGGGAACGGCTGCAGGCGGCGTTGAGTGAAAGTTTCGACGGGGCACCCGTGGTGATGACCGCCGAGGTGAAGAAGATGATGCAGCAGTTGCAGAAGCAGCGCAAGATGGCGGTGCCCAAGAGTATTTGTGCCACGTTGCGCCCCTACCAGCAGCGGGGCTACGAGTGGATGTATCGCAACGCGCAGCTGGGTTTCGGCAGCATCATTGCCGACGATATGGGCTTGGGTAAGACGCTGCAGGTGATTGCGCTGTTGCAGAAGTTCAAGGACGAGGGGGCTTTCGACAAGGCCCGTGCCCTGGTGGTGGTGCCCACCACGCTGCTCACCAACTGGCAGGCGGAGTTGGCTCGGTTTGCCCCTAATATCACTTGCCAACTGTATCATGGACCTGGGCGAACGCTCAAGGGCTTCGATGCCGACCTGCTGCTGACCACCTACGGCGTGGTGCGCAGCGATGTGGCGACGCTGAAACACCGCAAGTGGCACACCATCGTCATCGACGAGGCGCAGAACATCAAGAATGCCACCACCGCCCAAAGCAAGGCGGTGCACGCCATCGGTGCGCAGAACCGCATTGCAATGAGCGGCACGCCGATAGAGAACCGCATGTCGGAATTTTGGAGCATCATGGACTTCGCCAATCCGCAGATGATGGGCACCGCCACCGCTTTCCGCAAGGAGTATGCCAATCCCATCCAGAAAGAGGGCGACGCGGTGGTGGCGGAGCGTTTCCGCCGTGTGACGGCACCCTTTCTGCTGCGCCGCCTGAAGACCGACCGCACCATCATAGCCGACCTGCCCGACAAGATAGAGGAGGACACGCTCACCACCCTCACCGAGCGGCAGGCGGCACTGTATCACGAGACGCTGGAGGCTGCCATGGCAGTGATTGGCGATGCGCCTACCGACACGCCGCAGGCACTTTTCAAGCGGCAGGGCTTGGTGCTGCAGATGATTCTGTCGCTGAAACAGATTTGCAACCACCCAGCTTTGTTCCTCAAGAATGGTGATGCAGACGCGGCTCTGTCGGGCAAGGCAGAGACGTTGCTAACACTGCTCGACAGCATTGTGCGGAATCGACAGAAGGTGTTGGTGTTTACCCAGTTTCGCGAGATGGGCGACCTGCTGGTGCAGATGGTTCGCGACCGATTGGGCGAGCAGCCATTGTTCCTGCATGGTGGGCTGAGCGTGAAGGAGCGGTCGCGATTGGTTGAAGATTTCCAAACACGGCCCGAATGCCGCATCTTCATCCTCTCCATCAAGGCGGCAGGCACAGGGCTCAACCTTACGGCAGCCAACCATGTGATTCACTACGACCTGTGGTGGAACCCCGCCGTGGAGGCGCAGGCGACAGACCGAGCCTACCGCATCGGGCAGCACCAGAACGTGATTGTGCACCGCTTTATCACCCAAGGCACTTTCGAGGAGCAAATCAATCGCATGATTCAGGAAAAGCGCAAACTTGCGGACTTGACCGTGGCGGTAGGTGAGAGCTGGATAGGCAACCTGTCGAACGACGAGCTGCGCGAGCTGTTTCACGCGGATTGAGGTGGCTATGAGGCCTTGCGGCGGATGCCGAGGAGAATGACGAGGAGGGAGAGGGCGAGACCGTAGTAGACCGGGTCGGCTGGGAGGGCAAGGGTCTTGGCGAGGAGCATGGCTGCGGTGCCGACAATCATGGCAGGGATGATGTAGCGGCCTGAGAAACGGCCCGGCAGGAAGAGTGCAAAGCTCAAGGGGAACAGCAGTGCCACGGCGCGCAGGCCGAGCGAGAGGAAGCCGAGGTCGTTGATGAAGGTGCCTTTGACGGAGAGTGCCACAATGACGGCGAGGGTGAGTATTCCGACGATGGAGAGGCGGGTTTGGGTTAAAGTTGAGAATTGAGAATTGAGAATTGAAAATTTAGTGTTGCTAGGGACATCTGCCTTTGGCGCATAAAGAGAGGGTTTGCGGAGGCTTATCAGGTTTTGTATCACGTCGCGCACGAAGATGGTGGCGGCACCCAGTGCCAGACCGCTGCCACAGCCGAGGATGTTGATGAGCATGGCGCCGAGGGCGATGCCGCCAATCCATGAGGGCAGGTGGTTGAGCACGAAGGTGGGGAAAGCCTGCAGGGAGCCTTCGATGACTCCGATGCCGTCGGGCAGGGTTTGGCCTGCGGCCTGCAGGGCGGCAAGCTCGGCGGCGGTGACGTAGTGTCCGCGCATGTACATGCCCACCAGCGTGCAGGCGGCACCGATGAGTGGGATGAGGAAGGCGCAGTAGAGGGCTCCGCGGCGTGCCTTGCGGGTGGTGGCGGCGGACCAGATGCCTTGGGCGTAGGTCTGTGTGGTGACCACGCCAAACATGAGCGACAGGCATCCGCCAATATCCTTCAGCGGGCCGCGTGCCACCATGTTGCCGTAGCGATTATGAATTGTCTCGATGTCGGTGATGCCGTTGAGGTTCGCCACCATGGGGTTGGTATACATGTTGTTGATACTGCCCATGATGCCTTTAGATCCGCCACCCAGATGCCACACCATCGCGCCGGCAGCGATGGAGGTTATGTAGAGCAGCAGCAGTTTGATGATGCCGCCTGCACCGGCACTCTTGATGCCGCCGAAGAGGACGAAGAGCATGATGAGCAGCGCGCTGACGATGGCCGCCCAGGTGAGGGGCATGTGGAAGAGGCTGGTGACCATGGCGGAGGAGGAGAGCACCTGCGACATGATGCTGATGAAGATGCCGATGAGGAAAAGCACGGAGCCGACGGTCTCGGCCTTGCGGCCATACTGGCGCGACACGATTTCGAGCAATGTGGTGCAGCCGCTCTTGCGGATGGGACCGGCATAGACTACCGCTAATGCCGCCGCACCCAGAGCCGCGCCGATGGTGAACCACCATGCTGAGATGCCGAAGCTGAATGCCAGCTGGGCGGTGCCGATGGTGGACTGGCCGCCGACCAGTGTGCCGAGGATGGCACCGCAGACCATCCAACTGCCCGCCTTGCCACCGGTAGTGAAGGCTTTGGCATCCTTTACCTTGCGACCCGAGAGGATGCTGGCGGCAAGTAGGATGCCGACGGTGAGCAATATGCCTATGATATGAACTGGTGTAAGCACTTCTATAAATTGAGAATTGAGAATTGAAAATTGAGAATTGGCTGACGCATTATCATTTCAACATTTTGCTTTATTCAATTATTGAGGATTAACATACCTAGGCCTAGCGGCCACCCCTCTCAAGAGGGGACGGGCGGTGATGCTGCGGTCTTTGTCGCGGAAGTCTTTGTGTAATGTGGTGCTGAAGCCTAGTTGCTGCAATAGTTGGCAGGTTTCATTGCCCAAGTGTTCGTTTATTTCCAACACCAACAAGCCGTTGGGGGAGAGGTGCTGCAAGGCGTACTGCCCGATGGCACGGTAGAATCGTAGCGGGTCGTCGTCGGGGACGAAGAGGGCCAGCGAAGGCTCGTGGTCGAGGACGTTGGGCGACATGCTGGCGCGCTCGCTGTGGCAGACGTAGGGAGGGTTGCTGACAATGAGGTCGAAGGTGGTGTGGGGTAGGGGAGGCTCTTGGCTGAGGATGTCGCATTGCAGGAATGAGACATCGAGCTGGTTGGCTTTGGCGTTTGCCTCGGCAATGGCGAGTGCCTGCGTGGAGATGTCTATGCCATAGACCACAGCGTCGCGGAAATGGGCAGCGAGGGCGAGAGCCATGCAGCCGCTGCCGGTGCAGAGGTCGAGGATGGTGGTAGGGTTGCAAGAGTGCCGGATTCGTTCGACGATTTCCTCCGTCTCAGGGCGGGGGATGAGCACACCGGGCTCGACATGTAGGCGCAGGCCGCAGAAGTCGGTGTACCCGACGATGTATTGTATGGGTCGGTATTGCTTTAGGTCTTCTGCCGCCCAGTGAAAACGGAGCAGGTCGGACTGGTTGATGGTGTCGTCGCGGTGCAGTAGCAGTTGTGCCTTGTTCCATCCCAGATAGGCATCAAACAGGATGTCGACAAAGACACCTATCTCTCGGTCGGGATAGAGGTCGGCCAGTGTGGTGTGGAAATATCGCTCGATGTCCCTTACGCGGTTGGAGGGGATGCGCATGTGGGTGGTGTTAGGCATTGTTGTCGGCTTTGCGTGTAGCCTTCCACGCTTTTATGAAAGTGATGAAGCCGTAGGTGGCGGTGATAAGGAAGCAGGCACTGATGAAGAGCCATTTGTAGCTGCCGCCCATGATGCCGAGGGGGATGTAGATGGCGTCGCAGATGAGGTAGCATATCCAGGCGTTGATGTCCTTGCGCACCATGAGGAAGGTGGCGACGGCCTGGAGGGAGAAGATGGCGCAGTCGAGCACAGGCAAGTTGGAGTGCAGCACCTTGGCATCGAAGAGGAAGGTGGCGGCGGCGATGCCTACCACTGCCAGCAGGGGCCACAGCGGGTTGCCCCAGCAGATGGTGCGGCGGTTGTCCTCCTCCTTCTTCTTCCATATGAAGACACCCCCGATGGAGGCGAGGATGCTGTAGACTTGGAAGGCGAAACTCATGAAATGGCGGTCGGAGAAGAAGTTGTAGCACAGTATCAGTCCAGTGACGATGCTGAATACCCACGTCCAGCGGTTGCCGCGGGCGGCAAGGTAGACGGTGGTGATTTGTGCCACGGTGATGAGGATGGTGAGGATGGCTTCGAGGTTCATTATGTTGTGTTGATAGGTTTATTTGTTATCAGTTGGTTGATGTAGTCATTTGTCAATTCACTAAATCACAGTTTATTTTCTGCCGAAGTCGGCGGGGATTTCGCCCCAGTGGTCGGTGTCCCACTTGCGGATTTCGGTGGTGTAGATGTTGTTTTGCAGCCATGCTTCGGCACGGCGGATAATGTTCCAAAGGTCGGTAGTCTGTGGGGTGAGCGGCAGTTTGGTGCGGCATTCCTTGCGGCGTACCCAACTGAGGGCAGTCTTC
>JAEEIS010000170.1 GCA_016281475.1 Bacteroidales bacterium | reverse complement strand
TTTCCACATAATATTTCTCACTTTCCGATTTTACTCGTATCTTTGCAGTTTGAAACTGCAAAGATACCAACTTTTTGCACAATATTGAAAACTAAAAAAACACAATTGAAAATGAAACGCTTACTTGCCATATTTATTGTGCTGGTTTGCATAAATGGAACTGCCTTTTCGCAAAAAAAAGCCGTCGGACAGGTCAAAACAGTCGTCATTGACGCGGGTCACGGGGGCGACAAACCCGGTGCCATAGGAAAAAAATGCAAGGAAAAGAACGTTACCCTGTCGTTGGCACTGAAGCTGGGAAAGCTCATCGAGGAGAACTACCCCGACGTGCGGATTATCTACACCCGCACCACCGACGTGGACATCACGCTGGCGGAACGCGCCCGCATAGCCAACCGTGCCAAGGCCGACCTCTTCATCTCGATACACTGCAACTCGCATAAGACCTCCACACCCACGGGCGTGGAGACCTTTGTGATGGGATTGTCGCAGAGCAAGGCGAACATGGAGGTGGCAAAAAAGGAGAACGCCGACATATTGCTGGAGAAGGACTACAAGGACAACAGCGACTATCAGGGCTTCGACCCCAACTCGCCCGAGAGCTATGTGATGTTTGCCATGTACCAGAACGCCTACATCGACAAGAGCCTCGACTTCGCAGGCTTGATTCAGGACCAGTACAAGAGCGCCATCAAGACTATCAACCGAGGGGTGAAACAGGCCGAGTTTTTTGTGCTGTACAAGACCGCCATGCCTGCCGTGCTCACCGAGGTGGGCTTTATCAGCAACCCCGAGGAGGAGCAGTATCTGATGTCGGACGAGGGGCAGGCGACCATCGTGGTGAGCATCTTCAAGGCGTTTGTGGCATATAAGAGCCAGACCGAGGGCAGCAAGGCTCCCACCGACCTCAAGATAGAGCTGAAGGGTTACAAGAATACCAAGAAACCCGAAGTGAACCCACCCGTACAGCCAGAAAAACAGGAAACTGCCACTGCCGGCAAGACCACCACTGAGCCTGCCAAGCAGAAGGAGGAACCTTCTATCCCCTCCACCATGATACCCTCGACAGCGCAGACCCACGTGGAGCCCCCGCTACCCATGGACGAACCCAAAGAGGCCTCGCAGCAGCCTGCGGCACCCGTGCAAGCACAGACGGAGACTGTAGCACCCACCCCACAGGCAGAGCCTGAGCCGATGGGCGAAACACACGGCAACGAGGTGGTGTATAAAGTGCAGTTTATGACCAGCACCCAGATGCTCAAAGCCAAAGCCCGCGAGTTTAAGGGCATAACCGACTACGAGACCTACCGTCAGAAGAACATCATCTGCTACACCACCGGACGATTCTCATCGGCCCGTGAGGCCGCCGAGCACCAAAAGGCTGTCCGCGAAAAGGGCTTTGCCGATGCCTTCGTGGTAGCCTTCCAAGGCAATGAGCGCATCACCATGCAACGGGCTAAAGAAATAAATGGGAAATAACTCTCGTTAAATAACGTCATAACGAGATTACGTTATAACGAACCATATATTACATTAAAAATGATCGACGTCAAGAATATCACCAAAATCTACGATGGCCAGCGTGCCGTGGACGATGTCAGTTTCACCGTCCGTGAGGGCGAGGTGGTCGGCCTGCTCGGTCCCAACGGCGCAGGCAAGTCCACCCTTATGAAGATTCTCACCTGCTATATCCCCCCCACCGAGGGCGAAGCCACCATCTGCGGCCACAGCATCTACGACGACCCTATCGCTGTGCGCCGACAGATAGGCTACCTGCCTGAGCACAACCCGCTGTATCTTGAGATGTACGTGCGCGAGTTCCTCGAATTCTCAGCCGGCATCTATGGCATCAAGCACTGCAAGGAGCGTGTGGAGGAGATGATCGAACTGGTAGGCCTTACCCCCGAGAGCAACAAACGCATCGCACAGCTCTCCAAGGGCTACCGACAGCGCGTGGGACTCGCCCAGGCACTTATCCACGACCCCAAGGTGCTCATTCTCGACGAGCCTACCACCGGACTCGACCCCAATCAGCTGGAGGAGATACGCACCGTCATCAAAAACGCCGGCAAGAACAAGGTGGTGCTGCTCTCCACCCACATCATGCAGGAGGTGGAGGCAATGTGCTCGCGCGCCATCATCATCAACCATGGCAAACTAGTGTCCGACGACCATCTGGGCAACATCACCTCGCAGCAGCTCACTGAGAAATTCCACCAAGTAACGCTTTGAGGAAAGAAGTATTAAGTAATTGTCACACCCAATACAATAATTTCAATTTTCAACTTTCAATTTCACCATGACCCGCCAACAACTTATCGACCTAATCCATACCCGTCGTTCCTTCCTCTGCGTGGGACTCGACGTTGACAAAAACAAAATGCCCGCACACCTGCGCGACGTGCAGGACGGCGTGTTCCTCTTCAACAAGGCCATCATCGATGCCACCATCGACTACACCGTCGCCTACAAGCCCAACCTCGCCTTCTATGAGGCGATGGGCATCGAGGGACTTATGCAGTTAAAGAAGACCATGGACTATCTCCACAGTCTGGGCAAACCCGCCTTCACCATCGCCGATGCCAAGCGCGGCGACATCGGCAACACCTCGCAGCAATACGCCAAGGCGTTCCTCGACCCGCAGGGCGACTTCAACTTCGATGCCCTCACCATCGCCCCCTACATGGGTGCCGACTCGGTACAGCCCTTCACCGTCTACGACGGCAAATGGGTCATCCTCCTTGCCCTCACTTCCAACAAGGGTGCCTTCGACTTCCAGTTCCTGCCCGTCGGTGGCGAGAAGAAACTCTTTGAGCAGGTGCTCGAGACCTCGCAGCAATGGGGCAACCCCGACAATATGATGTATGTGGTGGGTGCCACCAAAGCCGACATGCTTACGCAGGTACGCGCCATCGTGCCCAACAGTTTCCTCCTTGTCCCCGGCGTGGGTGCACAGGGTGGCAGCCTCGAAGAGGTGTGCAAATATGGCCTCACCCCCGACTGCGGCCTGCTGGTCAACTCTTCGCGCGGCATCATCTATGCCTCCAACGGTGAGGACTTTGCCGAACGTGCCGCCGAAGAAGCCCACAAACTGCAACAACAAATGTCCGCCGTGCTATGACCCTCGACGAAAACACCCGACAGAAGGGCACCAAATCCCTTCACGCACTGCTAATCATCAGCTTCATCTACACGGGCATGTGGACGCTCTGCCACTTCATGCTGGGACTCACCGGCCCCGAGGCGCGGCAGACTATGCTGGAGGTATATCAGTCAATGGCTCAGAGGAACGAGAGTTTCTCAGCCTACGCCATCTTCTGCGAAAAACTCTTCGCCGTCCCGCAGTGGTACTATCTCATCTGCGGACTCCTCGATGCCGTCTCCTTCGGGGGATTGCTGCTCATGTGGCGGCTACGCAAGAACGGCTTCCACTGCTATACCCTTGCCAAGCTGCTGCTCATGTTGATGCCGCTGCTCTTTCTCGACCGCTCCTACGTCGGCTTTGGCGACATGATGATGGCCGTCCTCTTCATTGCCTACTACTTCTTCCTAATGAAGACCCTCGGAGCCTTCGGAGGCACCGCAGCCGCCCAGCCCGACACCACCAATCCGTCCGACACACCAAAAGATAGTGAATAAAGCTAGGGGCGCCGCAGAACGCAGCACCCCTGCACTCACACGATTAATAACGTGATGGATTTGTTATGCAATATCTCTATTTAATTATCAGTTTCCTCACTGCCGTACCTTGCTCGCCCACCACACGGACGAAGTAGGCACCAGCAGGCAGGTCTTCAATATCCAATCCCATCTGGCATTGGCCATCACACTCGAGGTCACGAATTATCACATCCCGACCCGTCAGGTCTGCCACCGTAACATGCAGCATGCCAGACACCTTTGAGGGCAGTCCTACTATCTGCACCGTCGTCACCCCCTTGGCAGGATTGGGCTTCAACGTGAACTGGAACTCGCTATTCACCTCGCGGATGCCCACCTCCTGCAGTGTGACGACATTGAGCAGGCCAGCATATCCATCGGCAAGCCAGTCGTCGGCACAGCGTGTGCGCACATAGAAGTCGTATGCCGTGGCAGGCCGCAATCCGACAACGACACAGCTGTTGCCCGGCACCACGCTGTCGCCACCCTCAGTCGGCACAAACCCCGCCGGTCCATACTGCACGAGATAGTCCTGTCCATCCAGGGCAGCATCCCACGTCAATGTCACGCTGTTGGTCGTAACACCCACGGTGTCCAGTCCCGTCACCATCGGGCATGCCGGCGTGGTGAAGCACACCATTTCGCTCCACTCGCCAGCAATCTGATGTTCGCTGCCGCAATAGCCTTGAACATAGGCACAATACTCCGTGCCAGGCATCAATCCCTCAACGGTGAAAGGATGTTCCGTGGGAGTATAGCTCACATGTCTGACCCCAGGAATCCACACCTCCAGCTGCCACGGCGAATCCTCATCCATTACATCCCAGTCGAACGTGGCAGAGTTGTGTGTGATGTCGTACACCGTCAGGCTGTCAGGCGATGGGCAATAGAAACTATCAGTCGTAAACTCCACCGTTGTCCAGTCACTATAGCCCAAGCTGTCGGCAGCACAACTCTGTCGCACCGACACTTGATAAGAAGTGGCAGGCTGCAATCCCGTAAGCGTATAGCTGTTGCCCGTCACCGAGACAATTCCTGCACCAGAATAGGTGAGCTGATAGTCGTTACTATAGCCGCTCCATGTAATAGTAGCGGATTCATAATCCGTCACCACCGAGTCCACCACCGGCAAAGGACACAGCGGCAGAGCGCAAGTGTTGGTGTAGAGCTGTAGGTCGCCTACTATATCAGTACCAAAGCCGTAATAGGTGTCGGCACTGTCGATTTCGATGGGGTCGTATCCTGCAATGATGTAGCCACGATTGATGTTGTTTTGAAGGTCGGAATAGCGGTAGTGTCCCGCATATTCGGTTCGCATGCCGCTGCCGCCGTCCTGTCGCAACACGGCGACAAGGAGGCTCTGGTGTCCGTCCCACATAAACGGATGGTCGAAGCTGAACAACTGCCAGTCGGTAGTGGCTCCGTGGCAGAAATTGGCAGAGTCTATCACTTTGACGAAGCGGTGCCCCGCATCGGGCATGATTGGGCCACCATTGAAGGCGGTGTCTGCCACATTGGCAAGATAGACGCTGATGCCTCTCTGATGGTCTGCCACCATGTTGTCGACTGGCCGGAAGGCCAAGGCCGTGATGCCGCCTTCCAGTCCGGCTAGATGGGCCGAGTCGATGATGGTCTGGACATAGCTGTAGGGGAAGCCATTGAAGCCTATGGGCAGGTTGCAGTTGCTGTTTTCGTAAAAGGTGCTGTCGAAGTTGGCACGATAGACGGCATCACTGCACGTCTGGGTAGTAAAGATACTATGTACCCACGCACCCGTATCTCCCTCTCCACAGATGCTGCGCACATGCACCTCACGGCGGTCGAGGCTTGCCAGTCCGCCGATTGTGTAGTGGTTCGTCGTGGTGCTGTCCAACATGCCGCTGCCAGGGACAAAGCCCACTGAACCATATTCTACCTCGTAGTGCGAGGCTCCGTTGCACTCCCATGTGAGGGCAAGCACAGAGTCGCTGGCCGTCACCGAGGGGTCTAGTCTCAGATGGTGGATGACACAGGTGTCGGGCACACAATTCACCTGTAGCTCAAAGCCCTCATAAGTGGTTGAAAACGGTGCGTTAAACGCAAATGTCAAGGCACCCGTCTCAGAAATAACAGGACCGAAGTTGACAGCATAATTGTTGTTGAGAGTCTTGTTCCATAGAACAGGGCCGGAGGTGCCGACTCCGTCATAGATGGTGAGAGTGGAGCTACCGCCGATGTCGCAATACCCACTGATGCTGACAAGGTGTCCTGGCATATCGGGCAGGATGACCAGCGAAGAGTTCTGATATGGGGTAAAACTGCCGTCAGCCCCTCCGTCGTCGTAGAGTGTCACACCGCACATCGTCAGCGTGTCGTTGCGGTTGGCACGCATATTCCACACACCCGGCACCACCTGCATGGGGCCTTCCCACCCCGAGGTGTCGCCCTTGGGGCAGATGGCACGCACCCACACATAGTAGGGCTGCTCCGCCACCAATCCGTCAAAAGTATGGATGGGCATGGTCAGCACAGTAGTGTCCGCCACTGGCACCGCCGTCGCCGAGCTGTCGACAAACACCTGCCACACCGTGCCGCTGTCGGCAGCATTCCACTCCACCGTCGCCGACGTGGAGGTAATGCCCGTTAACTCCATTCCCGTCACATTGGCACAAGGCGGTGCCAAATCAATCATCACATCGTCGATATAGGCATACCAATTGTTGCGGCTGCCAATGCTCGAACAGCTCAGAAGGGCAACGTACCTGCCCGTGCCACGGTAGAAGGTGAGCGCCACATCGTAGCGGCTCCAGTCGTCGCCCACAAGGTTCACCGTGTCCACCACCACGAAAGTGCTGTCCACCTCTGGGTCGTCCATCACGCCCACCACTATGCGGGCAGGGTCGTAACGATTGTACGGGTCTTCCGTGTTCTTGGCCCAAAATGTCAGCTGCAACGTATTGATGGGCAACACCGTAGTACTGATGGCGGGCAGGACAATCTTATGGTCGACCTCCGTATCGTAGATACTCCACTCCCACCGCAGCACGCGGCTGCCCGAATGGGCATCGCCCGATAGAGTGACAACGTATGTGTTCAGCCCCACCCTTCCCTGCCAACAAGGCAGCTCATTGGGTTTGGGATACCCAGTATAGGAATCGAAATTCTCAACCCAAGGCAGCGTGTCCAGCGCACTACAGAAAGTGCGGAACGTCATCACAGGCGACCAATGCGTAGTAAAGCTGCCGCACTCCGGCCGCACATACACGTCGTACTGCGTATAGGGCAACAACCCTGTCAGCAACAAACTGTCTGTCCGCACATTGGTGACAATTGTAGTAGAATCGGGCACAAATCCCGTGGGGCCGTACGCCACATCGTAGTACACCGCCCCTGCCGTGTCCACCCACCGCACCAGCGCCGCCGTGTCAGTCTTCCAATCCAGTGTCGCCGCAGCCAGTGCCTCGCAAGGGACTATGTGGCTCACCTCGATGTCATCAATATACATATAAGTGTTCATCGGGTCAGCGGTGACAATGGCCAATCGTCCCGACAGGCGGGAATAACGGTCAGTCCGCACCGCCGCTGCAACCCAATTCGCATAGTTCGGCACCGTCACTGTGTCCAGCGGCACAAAGGTTGACATATCCAGCGGGTCTGTCACCATGCCCACATACAGGTTACGGATGCTGCCGCCCCCACTCTTCGCCCAGAAGTACAGCTCCAGGCTGTCGGGTGTCGCGTCGAAGTCAGGCAGTACCACTGCGCCGCCCTTCAACTGCACCGCGTGCGACCCTGTATGTGCATAGCTCGAAGAGACCACTGGCTTATCCCCTGCCAACCCCGGCACCACATACCAGCAGTCTGGTATATTCCACGAACTCTCGAGACCCTCCGTATAGGGCAACGCCACCGGCACACAATTTGTCCTCACATGTTTCAACACCGTGGTGAACGTGTCTGTGCAGAATGCCGTGAGGCTGAAAGTATAGTCTCTGTTGGGCGTGAGGCCCGTCATGGTGTACGACGTGTCGCCCCACACCAGCCCGCTCGTATGCCATGCCGTGTCGCCGTCGGTGATGCACTCCACCCTCCACAGCGTGTCGCGATAGCCGGGGTTCCACTTCATCTTCACCGCCGTAGAGCCTAGCGAATCCACCCACAGCGTGGGTGCCGGACAGGTGGCTACAGCCGGAGGCACCGCCTGCGTGTGCAACCGCATAATGTTGCGACAACTAGAAGCCGTAGTGTTGCTGTTAGGCGTAATGTCTGCTAAACGGCTACGCGCATACCTCGACTCTAAGAACCCCCGCTGGGCAACATAGAAATTGGCACCCGAATAGCCCCATGGGCAGTCCACAGCCACAATTAGGTTGCCGAGGCCGTTGTAGTGAAAAGCCGTGTCGAACTCGTAGTGGTTCCACCCCAAGGTGAACACCAGCGAGTCCACCGCCACCTGCTGAAACAAGGGGCCGAACCCCACCATGCCGCCCGACATATCGGGCACGTAGGTGTTGGCAAGATAGATGGTGCAGCCCGGTCGGCCCACGCTGCTTGCCGAGCCGCAGTAGAAGTCGATGCCCGTAATCATCGCCTCGCCATTCAGTTCATTGCTTTGCACCAATTGCTGAGTATAGCTCTCAAAACCCTCCACGTAGGGCAGACTAACATTACTCGACATAAGATACATGTTGGTCGTGTCACCAATCAAGACGACATTTGTGCCTGGTGTCTGCGCCGCCACCCCCCACGAGAGGGCCAGCGTCACCCAAAGCATGACAAAAGAGATTCCTCTTTTAAAACAACTAGCTTTCATAATTCGAACATTTTATATTTGGTGCAAAAGTAAGACTAAAAAATCAATCAACAAAGCAAACGAACACTAATGAACACTTTTGGATAAAAAATCTACATGGAAATACTCCAAAATCACCTGTTGTTGTTTAATAGTCAGCAGTTTTGTACTCGTCTTATAGCCGATGGCCCCAAGTTGTTCCAACAAGGCTGGATTTGCGTTCAATTCCGACCTCAACCAGCGTCGTGCGGCTTGGTCTGAGCAGCATTCGCCAACAAAAAGCCGTGCAAATTCCAGTTTAGTCCGGGGTTGCTGTGTATGTTTCTTATCCTGTGGGTTCATATATGTGTTTTTATGTTTTTAATCTTTTTGACCTATTCGCATATAAGACTAGAAAAAGTCCATTTCGTTGCACTTGTTAAAAAGATTTAACTTTTGGTCTTTTCCATCTCCTATTTTTTACAGCCCTCACATATAACTCTCAAAAATGCAAAAACGGACACCCCGACCCCATGCTATTTAACATACATTAACTCTTTTTTCTTTTTTCCCCCGACTCTTCCCCACCTTACACCCACCTGGCTCCCGACTTTCGCCTATCTCTTAGTAGTCCTTCCTCGGTCGTTTGTCGGCCTAAGAGCAATGAAGAACACCCCTATCGGTAAGAATCGGTAAAAATTGGTAGGGAACCACCCGATACGGACGGAATCGGAGATGGGGAGATTTTTATCCCGAAAGGCACACAATAAAACAGCACCCGTCGCCGTTATCAGCAGCAAAAATAATCTAACAATCGCCATGAAACGAACTACTATTGCACTGATTTTCGGTACGATGCTGCTTACAGTCAGCGGATGCCGTCACGGAGAAAGAGAATTTGTTGTTACAACCCAAGAGGGCATACGCCACATGACGCTGACCTCCGACGAAGAGTGTTGGCCCGGGGGCGGCACCATCGGTGTCGAGAATTGCTACTCGCTGGTCTGGCCCGCCAAAGGGATGCTCACACCAGAGGCTGAGCACGAACTATTGCTGCGCTGCTTCGGCGACAGCACTGCCACCACCTTCGAACAGGCTGCCGACCGCTGGCTCAACAACACATGG
>JAEEIS010000169.1 GCA_016281475.1 Bacteroidales bacterium | reverse complement strand
CCTTTTCATACTATAATATAGAAAAATAGTTTTGGAAGAGTGGGGGTGCACGTGATGTGTACCCCCATTTTTTTCACGCCCCACCACCTCACAGGGGGACAGACCCCCTGAGGTCCTATCCTCTAATGCCGTGCGGAAGTGTTTTAAGTGCCGTACTAAAACATTGAGAGTGCCGTCCCAAAGTTAAAACAGCGTCAGTGTTTGTTAAAACAAAGGCGGCGTTTACAAAAACAAAGGCACTGTTTACAAAAACAATGCCATTGTTTTATGTTTTTTATGCAGTTGTACCTATTTCATATAGATACTCTGGCGCAAAGTCAGCGCCATTCTCCCACTCAATAGTATTAAACTTGATGCGGAAATTCTTAAAGTAGTCAATATTCTTTAAAGGTGCAAATACTTCTCCGTTAAGAGAATTGCTTAAATCAACTATTCTCCTATCACCATTATTGAACAGCAGATTCAATTTATAGCCGTTCAAGTATTCTGCTTTTACGACCTCAATAAACATCATAATCCTATTTTAGCGGTTCTATTTTGTCAAGTTGCTCACCCTTTTGGGATTTCTCCCAATTATTCATAAGTTCGGTACGGTGTTCCTCAAGCCATTCAAGAATCATGCGTAATGCTCTTCCTGGCATTTCACCTTTAACAATACCATCTTTGATGTTCACTATAACCTTGTATTCCCCATACCATGCATGGAAATGTGGAGGCTGGTGATCAGCAAAGTTCATCCATATATAAATCCCGTAGAAGAAACTTATTTGTGGCATAATTTCTTTATTAGTATTCGATGCAAAGATAGATAATAATTTTATAATACCCAAACAAAAAACAAAAAAATCTTTATTTGTTTTGTATTGTTCTCACTTATTCGTACCTTTGTCCGCGATAAACGAGACTTTTCTTTTTGGTATGAAACTATTTGATGTATATCCCCTGTTTGACGTGAACATCGTCAAGGGTAAAGGCTGTAGGGTGTGGGACGACAAAGGCCAGGAGTATCTGGACTTGTATGGCGGCCATGCTGTCATCAGCATCGGGCATTCACACCCCCATTATATCAGTAAAGTTACGGAGCAGTTGCAGCGCATCGGCTTCTACTCGAACTCGGTCATTAACAAGCTACAGGTGGAGCTGGCTGAGCGCTTGGGCAAGGTCTGTGGCTACGACGACTACCAGCTGTTCCTCATCAACAGCGGTGCTGAGGCCAACGAGAACGCGCTGAAGCTGGCATCGTTCAAGAACCCCGACCGCCAGCGCATCCTGTCGTGCGAGAAATCGTTCCATGGGCGTACCTCGTTAGCCGTGGAGGTGACGAACAACCCGAAGATTGTGGCTCCCGTCAACGATAACCACCATGTGCGCTTCCTGCCGCTGAACGACATTGAGCCGTGGATTCGTGAACTGTCGCGTGGCGGCGTGATGGCCGTCATCTTAGAGTGCATCCAGGGCGTGGGCGGCATACAGATGGCCACCCCCGAATTTGCACAGCAGTTAGCTTACGCCTGCAAACGCTATGGCGCCGTGCTCATCTGCGACGAGATACAGTGTGGCTACGGCCGTAGCGGTAAGTTCTTTGCCCACCAGTGGTTAGGCATACGCCCCGACATCATCACCGTTGCCAAGGGCATTGCCAACGGTTTCCCGATGGGCGGCGTGCTGATCTCTCCGGAGTTCCAGCCCGTCTATGGGCAGCTGGGAACGACGTTCGGCGGCAACCATCTGGCCTGTGCCGCAGCATTGGCTGTGCTCGACGTCTTCGAGGAGGAAAACCTGGTGGAGAATGCCCACGTCGTCGGCGACTACCTGATGGAAGAACTGAAGCATTTAAGAGATGAAGAATTGAAGTCAAAGGGCAGCAGCCACATCAAGGACGTCCGCGGACGCGGCCTCATGGTGGGTATTGACCTCGACATTCCGCACAAGGAGGTGCGCCAGCCGCTCATCTATCAGGAGCATTGCTTCACGGGTTGTGCCGGACAGAATATTCTGCGACTGCTGCCGCCGCTGTGCCTGACCAAGCAGGACGTGGACGAGTTTATTGAGAAACTCAATAAGGTAATAGTGAAAAGTGAATAGTGAATAATTTGCTACCGCTGCTTAAGGGAACAGTGAAAAGTGAATAATTTGCTACTGCGCTGAAACTTAGAGAGAATATAAACAAGAGTATAAACAATATAAAAAAATAACAACATGAAGTGAGACTGGAGAGCGGAAGCAAATTGTTCACTTTTCACTATTCACTTTTACTTTAAAATATGAAGATATCGATTATTGGGGCTGGTGCCATGGGTGGCGCTACAGCCGAAGGCCTGATCAAAGGCGATTACGTTAATAACGAAGACATCTGTGTGGCCGATCCGTCACACACCGTCCGTAACCGTTTTATCAATATGGGCGTCACCGCCACACCCAGCAACCAGTTAGCGGCACAGGGTGCCGACATCGTGTGCGTCGTGGTGAAGCCGTGGCTGGTGGAACAGGTGCTGAAGGGCATTAAAGGCGTGCTCGACTACCAGCAGCAGGTGCTCGTCGTCGTCGCTGCCGGCGTCAGCTCGGCCAGCATCAGGGAGTGGATGGAAAAGGACGGCAACATGATACCCACCTTCTTGGTCATTCCCAACATTGCCATCGCCCAGCTGCAGTCCATGACATTCATCGTTCCGGCTATTGCCGCTGAGCAGCATCACACGGAACAGGT
>JAEEIS010000168.1 GCA_016281475.1 Bacteroidales bacterium | reverse complement strand
CGTACTGTTTAAGCATTTTGTTAATAATTAATATTGTGGTAAATGGGCTGCAAAGATAAAACATTTTCGCCAATAAGCAACTTTATTTGTAACTTTACAGACCATGACGGACAAACGATTACTGGTATTCACCACCCTCGCTCGCACCTTGAGCTTTGGCGAGACGGCGCACCTGCTGGGCATAAGCCAGCCGGCAGTGAGCAAGCACGTCGCCGCACTGGAGGCGGATATCGGCGCCGCACTGTTCGTACGGTACGGCCGCAGCGTCACCCTCACAGAAAAGGGACGCGTCCTGCTGCCCATCGCGGAGAAGATTCTGGCAGGTTACGCAGAAATCGGGAACATCAAGGAATAAAAAGAGAAGGCGGTTAAAAAAACCGCCTTCGCCTTTATAAAGAGTAGTTGATTACTTAGAAAGAGAACCCATCGGGGAATTTGTAGAAAAGGACATCTCCATCCAGGCCCAAATTTGACAAAGAGAAGCCTCCGGCTTCCGGGAGGAAAAGATCATCGATTTCGACAACCATATCGCCATCCTCATCAATCTCGGCAGAGGCGACATGCATCCAAACCTCAAAATCAGCATACAAAAGACCTGAGAAGAACTGTTCAGGCCATACAATCTGGCCATCTACATAGTCAAACTCAAGGTCAACTCCTTCGCTCATGCAACTTGGGAAGAAGTAATGAGTAGGCACCTCTTCGTAATTGTATATTTCCTGATCCCAGTCTTTGCCTATCACAGACACCGATCCGAAAGTACCTTCTCCACGCAGGACGGGAGTAAGCTTACGGCTGGCAGTAATCTTCAATTCGCCGATACCGGAAGGAGAAATCTGAGTCTCATCTACCTCAATCGTCATCTCATATTTTTCACTGCCAAAAGCATTAATGTCGGGGTAGGTGATATCAACAGTAGCAGTAGCTTCACCATCAGCAAAATCGAAAGTAGTCTTGGAAGGGGTAAAAACACCGTCAGTACCAGTCTTAAAAGTAAACGGAACACTGGCTGCGCCCTTTGTATTACCTCTGTTCAGAGTAACTGTTATCTTATTGCCGTCCTCTGCAAGCATCTTGACGATTGCCTTATTGGAAGTGAATGAGACAAGTTGAGAATCATCGGGCATCTCGAATATTGTCCCCTTTCTTTCGCAAGATGCAGAGAACAACAATGCAAATGCTGTTAATGCAAGAAAGAATATCTTTTTCATATTTCAGTCGTTAAATTATTAAAGGCCTTCGCCCTGTTTAGGATTCTGGTCGGTCTCCTCGTCCATTTTCTCGTTACCATCAAACTCGCTGCGAGGAATCCACCAGATAAAGTTGGCAGAACCGGCTTTTGTTAAATCAGAGCAAGTTGCAGTATGGTTGGTACCCTCCCAGTCACGGTCGTAGCCGAGACCTCTGCGCTGCAGGTCAAGCAGACGGGGATACTCACCCCAAAGCTCAACACGACGCTGGAAGAAAACTTCATCCATCAAAGTGCTGATAGGAGCAACTGTATTCTCGTTGAGTTTGTTGCTGTCACTCATCTTGCCGAGACGAGTCTCATAATCGCTGTCGCGCTTGGAGCCGACTGCCTTCAGGTAGTCGCGGGCCTCAGAATAGAGACCCTTCTGGCAAGCTGCCTCAGCTGCCATAAGGTACAATTCCTCCGTACGCATAAGGATATGGTCACCGGTGCTTGAAGCGGGGTCGATGAAGACAAGCTTCTTCTGGCACCAAGAGCGTTTGGAACCGTTTTCCTCACCTGCTTCACCCCAATCATCTTCTGGCAGAGGTGCAGTCCACCATTCCTTACGGACATCGGTGTCGGGAATCTGATTGTAGAGCCAGTTGCCGATAAGATGACGGGCTACGCAATAAGTGTTCTTGCTGTCAGCGTCCATATGGCAGAAGATTCCGGCGCTGCCGATAGACTGATCGGTCTGGATTGCAAGACCCCAAAGAACGTTGGACTTGGTGACGTCATTTACGGTCTTGATGTCATCCCAAGAACCGATTTTCTGATCTTTCATAGCCTCTTTTGCTGCTGCCAGAGCGGTGTCGAAATCCTGCTGAACAAGAGCGAAACGGGCTTTGAGTCCGTAAGCGACAGCAAGACTGATGTGGCTCTTGTGCAGTTGGCCAAGGCCAGAAGCAGCGAGGTATTCGATTGCCTTGTCAATATCTTTGTTGGCCTGCTCGTATACATCCTGAACGGTACCACGGCCTTTACCTTCGCTACCTGCAACGGTAGGTTCGGTGTACAGGGGCACGCCAGGGAGAGAACGGGCTTCGCTGCCTGCAGCGCCGCCGTTCTGCTGGAACGACTGCACAAGCATCATGTAGCAGAAAGCACGCACCGCATAAGCCTGACCCATCACATAATTGAAATAATCCCTATCGCCCTCGAGTGTTTCCTCGTTGGCAATAATATAGTTGGCATTGCAGATAACTGAGTAGTAGAAGTTCCATACGTGGTACTGACGACCTGCATCGTTTTTAAAGTCATTGAATGTACCAAACTGGTAGTCCTCATAGAACCAACCAGAACCGTACTGGTCCATCAAGTGGTCTTCTCCCATAAGGTCCTGAGCCAGAATGAATGCGGGCAGACCGCCGTTCTCGTGGTCCCAGCCACTACCCCAGTTATTCATATAGAAATCACGGAACATACCGTTCACGGCAGTCATAGCTGTTTCTGAAGTTTCGAAAATGGTTGGTCCGGCTACGCTGGATGTAGAAGTGGTGTCAAGAAAATCCTTGCTGCAACCAGAAAGGGCTATAACTGCAACGAAAGAAAGAAATGCAAATATCTTTTTCATAGTGTCCTTTCCATTTAGAAGTTAATATCCAGACCAAGCGAGATGGTTCTGGTAGGAGTGTAGGTGAAACCGGTACCACCGGTGAAGTTATACTGAGGGTCCATACCCTTGAGAGCAGTGAACATATAGATGTTGTCTGCGCTGAAGAATACGCGTACCGACTTCATACTGATAGCCTTCAGGACGTTCTCGGGAAGAGTATAACCGAAGGTTACGTTCTTGATGGCAAAATAAGATGCATCGAAGAGTTCGTCGCTGGTAAGTTCGATATCGTAAATACCGTGCTGGTCGATTCTGGGAATAGAAGTGACGTCACCCGGCTGCTTCCATGCTTTCAGACGGTCAACGTGACCTGTCTCACCAGGATAGGTGTGGTAGAGGAGGCTGCGGTATACGCCGTCGTTTATCTTACCGCCAATCGAGTAGGTGGTCATCAAGGAGAAGTCAAAGTTGCCGAAGCGGACTTCGTTGGACCAGGATCCATAAAGAGCAGGCAAACGGCTGCCGCAGATGCTCTTGCAAGTAGCTGCCTTCTGAGGGTCATCGGTAATGTATTTTTCACCGTCAGGGACAGGATCTCCGAATTTATCCTTGATCACTTCACCAGTGGTCTCATCTATCTTGGAGTCCCAAACCCAGTAAAGCTTGTTACCTGTTGCAGGGTCAACACCGGCAGATTCAGGGAGATAGAAGGACCCATAAGTCTGACCCTCCTGTGTTACATAGTTACCACTAACAATCTTGGGTTTATTTGCGAGGTGAAGCACTTTGTTCT
>JAEEIS010000167.1 GCA_016281475.1 Bacteroidales bacterium | reverse complement strand
TCGATCATAAATTATCAGTTATAACTTTACTTTTTTACCAAGCGGTAGTTGTCGCTGGCGATGACGTACTCCTCGTCGGTGGTGACCACGACGTTGGCAACCTTCGAGTCGGGGGTGCTGAGGATGACATCCTCGCCCATGATCTTGTCGTTGAGCTCGAGGTCGACCTTGATGCCGAGGCACTCGAGGCCTTCGAGGATGGGACGGCGCATGAACCAGGCGTTCTCGCCGATGCCGCCGGTGAAGAGGAGGAGGTCGCAACCGCCCATCTCGGCCATATAGCCGCCAATGTAGCGTTTGACGCGCTGGGCAAACATGTCGAAGGCGTAGGTGCAACGCTCGTCGCCTGCGTCACGGCCGGCACGGATGTCGCGCATATCCTGCTTGTCGCCGCTGATGCCGATGAGGCCGCTCTGCTTGTAGAGCACCTTGGTGAGTTCCTTAGAGGTCATGCCCTGGTCCATGAGGTAGAGGAGCACGCCGGGGTCGACATCACCGCAGCGTGAGCCCATCACAAGGCCTTCGAGGGCGGTCATACCCATGGTGGTGTCGAAGCTCTTGCCGTGGTCGATGGCGGCAATGGAGGCGCCGCTGCCGAGGTGGCAGGAGATAATCTTGAGGTCGTTCCAGTCGCGGCCAATCATCTTGGCGGCCTTCTCGGCGACGAACTTGTGGCTGGTGCCGTGGAAGCCGTAGCGGCGGATGCCGTACTTCTCATACATCTCATACGGAAGGCCGTAGAGAAACGACTTGGGCGGCAGGGTGCTGTGGAAGGCGGTGTCGAAGACGACGGCCTGGGGCACATTGGGCAGCACCTCGCGCATGGCGTAGATGCCGGCGAGATTGCCGGGGGTGTGGAGGGGAGCGAGGTGTTCGAGGCTCTTAATCTGCTCGATGACCTTGTCGGTCACGAGGGCGCTGTCCTTGAAGATTTCGCCACCGTGGGCTACACGGTTACCGACGGCACCCACCTCATTGATGTCCTTGATAACGCCAATCTTGGGGTCGACCAATGCTGCGAGCACCATCTTGATACCCTCGGTGTGGTTGGGGATGGGACGCTGCTCGTAGTGCTTCTCGCCACGATACTTGTGTGTAAACTCACCCATCTCTAAGCCGATACGCTCCAAAAGACCCTTTGCCATAACTTCGGCGTTGTTAGCCATATCAATCAGCTGATATTTGATTGACGAACTGCCGCAATTGAGAACTAATATTTTCATAGACGGTATTTATTTATTTGATATTAATATAATTCCGCGAATAAATGGTGTTAATTCGAATTTTCAAAGATACGAAAAAAAACGGATATAAAAGTTAAAAATGATAACAATTGATGCGAGACACTGGAAATCTGCAATATTCTAAAGTATACTTTGCGAAACCGAGAGATTATTATGAAGTATACTTTGTTAAAATGCGAAATTATTATGAAGTATACTTTAAAATATTTTTTTCGACTACATATTGTACGGTGAAGGTGGGGGAGAAAAAATCTGAAAAAGCACACGAATTATCATCAATTGGCCACGAATTATTCCATGAATAATCAATGGTAAAGTCGTGATAATTTGTGTTCTATGAATATTTTTTTATTGGGATGTGTGTGAATCAATATTTTATTCGTATCTTTGCACCCGCTTACGATAGTGAAGTAAGCTATTTGCAAGAAAAGCATGGCAAGATGGTCCCAAATCTGAATTCGCCAAATTTACAGTGGGAGGACTGAGCATTTATGCTTTCGCTTGTTGTGTATGCAATAGGCACTCACGCCGAGGCATATCTTCAGGCGTGAGATATGTTTCATAAACCCCGTTCCCACAAAGGTGTTTGGCGATACCTAGATTTGACGGACATGAGCACATAAGTCTCATGCCTTTTTTATTTGCTGCCTGTTGGGGACTTGGGGCAGAACTGTTAATCACGCTTTGCCTATGGACAAAAAAATCAAACTCAGTTACGACCCACCAAGGGTGACAGCCGTCGCCTTCAGGGTGGAGAACGGTATGCAGGGGTCACCTACTATCCCTCTTTCAGGTGCACTGCTTGATGCTTTCAGCAATGACACATGGGACGGCTCCCATACATCGTCCTCCACAAGCCAGTTTGACAATGGTGCGTGGACGGGCGGCTCATCGTTCTCCAGCAACAGCAGTTTCGGCAACGACACTTGGAACAATTAATCACCAACAAGATAAAAAATAGACATAGATATGAAGAAACAGCATTTCCTCTTCCCCTTTATTTTGGCGGTAATCGCCATGATGGCAGTCAGCTGCCAGAAAGAAAAAGGCACCGTCACACTCGGTGCCGAAATACAAAGACCCGCGAACGCGGACTCAAAGGTTTACCTTGAATGGAACACACCCGCGTGGGTGAACGGCGACCGCGTGTTGATTAACGATGCCGTCTACCAAGTATTTGCGGCGAGCGGCTCGTCAGCACAGATTGAGAATGTGACGGCACGCAGCAGCTACCGTGCCCTCTATCCTGCCAGCCTTGTGGCGGAGGGTACCGACATCAGCAGCAGTGCGAGCATCCCCATCACCCTCCCTGCGGTTCAGACACGTGAATATCAAGCTGGCCGCTTGAAGATGGACATCCCCATGGGGGCCTATTTGAGCAACGGCAACACGTTGGAGTTCCACAATCTCTGCTCCATTGTGCGCATCACCATCAGCAACTCGCTCAATGCTGGGCTATGGTTGGGCAGCATTGTGCTGCATGCCGATAATGCCTGCCTCAGTGGGGCTGGCACGGCAAGCG
>JAEEIS010000166.1 GCA_016281475.1 Bacteroidales bacterium | reverse complement strand
TGAATATTTGGTTAAAAATTAATGTAACATCAGCAAAATGAAACGTTTTTTCATAGCCCTACTTGCTTGTACTCTGATATTTGGCTATACCGATGCCCAAGCGCAGACCAAGAAAAAGTCCTCCGCCAAAACATCAAAATCCGCGAAAGACAAGAAGTCAAAGGGCAAAAAAGGCAAAAAAGGTGCCGCCGAACCCACCATCCAACTCACCCAGCTCCCCTACAACAGTGGCGACTGCATCTTTGCCATTCCCATCAATGTCGACCAGACCTACGGCCCCACCACCGCCCCCCAGGGCGCCGGCCGCATCATGGAAGTCATGGCTGACAAGCGTCACCCCAACCTGCCCGAATTCGAGCACAATGTGGTCTGGTACAAATTCACCGTGCCCTACAACGGCAAACTCGACATCGCCGTCACACAGCTCAACGTCGCCGACGACTACGACATGGTAGTCTACCGCTACACCGACGTCTACTTCAGCAACCACATCCAGTCCAACAAGGTGCTCCCCGTGGCGGTGAACCTCTCCGCCGTCGACAGCTCGCTCCTCAAGAAACCCAAGCGCACTGCCCCCGCCGCCACTGGCGACGCCAAGGCCGACCTCAAGGCCAAGCAGGAAGCCGCCAAGCAGCAGCGCGAGGCTACCGCCAAGCAGGCCGCTATGGGCACCATAGGCATGTATCACGAAGCCACCGACATACTCCTCACCAAGGCTTCCACCAAACGCCACATCCGCTCCATCGACGTGCGCAAAGGCGAGGTCTACTACATCATGCTCGACAACGTCACCCCCAATGGCCAGGGCCACAGCATCAAGGTCTCCATCCATGTCGAAGCCTTCGAGGTCCCCGTCAGCTTCTACGACCCCAAAATCAAGAAGAACGTCGACGTCAGCCTCACCATCCTCGAAAAGAACACCAACAACCGCGTCATAGCCCGTAGCGACAAGTTCCGTGGCGGCCGCATCAAGTTCGTCCCCGGCTTCAACTACACCCTCTATGCCAAACGCGACGGCTACTTCTCCATCTTCTACGACTTCAACTCCGACCGCTTCAAGCAGGACACCCTCCTCCGCATGAAGATGTACCGCTGCGAGCGTGGCACCGTCTATCCCATCTCCGACATCTATTTCGAAGACGAATACGTCCTTATGCACGAGTCCGACTCCGTGCTGATGAACTATGTGCAGATGTTCAAAAACCATCCCGACGTGCACTTCACCGTCAAGGGCTTCGTGCAGACCTACGGCGTCGATCCCGAGCACGACCAGCTCGTCACTCTCGAACGTGCCAAGGCCGTCAAGGAATTCTTCGTCAAGAACGGCATCCCTGAGGACAACATCAAGGCCGCCGGCATGACCCCCACCGACATCAAGCGCGCCGCCACTGCCGCCTTCGACAACACCAGCACCAAGAAAGGCAAGGCCGCCAGCGGCGAGCAGGAGTTTGTCAAAGTGCAGCTCATCATCACCAACGTCGGTGCCAAGGTCAACCCCTGATATTTATATCATTAGTACATAACGAGTCCCATTCTGGGACAAGAAAGTCTGGGCAACAGCGTTCTCTGTGGCCCAGATTTTTTTCTGCCTCCCGCCAACCTTCTGCCCTCCCGTCCCCCGCCTGTCGCCGACCCGACCCCCGCCTGCCTCCCGACATCCGCCGACTTTCAAAAACTCGTTCATAGGTCGTTCTTTGCCCTAACAGCCTTGAAGGGCCTCCCAATCGGTAAAAATCGGTACAAATCAGTAGGAATCCGTAAGAAGCGGTAGGATGCGGTAAGGGGGCAGAAATAAAAAAGTAATGACGCGCGGCCATGTGCCTCTTTTGCGCACAGAGCTAAAAAACATCTCTCCATTGGGGGAACACGAATTGCCATGAATCGGACACGAATTATTCATGAATGAATAAAGATGGGTTCTATTAATTTGTTTTCATTGTCGCGTCTCTTCGAGACGCAGTTTTGTTATGTTTTGACTCTCACCGCACTGCGCCTTACGGCTTGTACGGTGTTATTAATAGTCACACCTCTCCGAGGTGATTAATAGAAGTCCCCTAAAGATGGGTTCTATTTATTCTCGCCTAACGGCGAAAAATTGAACAAAATTGAAAAATAAAAATTATATATAATTTAGAATCAAGATTTTATATTATTTGGCTCTAGTTTGATAAAAGACTGATTTTTTACAGCCTCGGAGAGGGGATGGGGATGGCTGGCGCGTCAGCGGTCTGAGGACATACCCCGGCCTAGCGACGTACCCCTCTAGAACATACCCCGGCCTAGCGGCAAACATCCACTGGATGTTTGCTCCCCTCTCAAGAGGGGACGGGGACGGCTGGCGCATGATGTTGTGTGTCATAGGCTATCAAACATATTGGAAGGGGAGGAATTCTTAAATTATTAGCATGTTGTGAGTTTTTTTTGCGGAATTGAAAAATTATTCGTATCTTTGCAAATTCCAAATGTTGTGAGGAAAAATGTATATAATTATAAATTA
Organism: Bacteroidales bacterium; assembly: GCA_016281475.1. Next base: position 949 of record JAEEIS010000166.1, on the reverse strand, counting down.
AGATTTTTAAAAGATGACGAAATTTGTTTACACATTCGGCGGCAAGACTGCCGAGGGTAAGGCCGACATGAAGAACTTGCTCGGCGGCAAAGGTGCCAATTTGGCAGAGATGTGCCTACTGGGTCTCCCGGTTCCTGCAGGTCTGACTATTACTACTGAGTGCTGCACTGCTTATTACGCCAACGGATGCCAGCTGCCCGCAGGGTTGATGGAAGAGGTGTGGAAGGGTATGGCAAACGTGGAGAAGATTATGGGTATGAAGTACGACGACGCAGAGAACCCGCTGCTGGTGAGCTGCCGTTCGGGTGCACGTTCGTCGATGCCCGGCATGATGGACACGGTGTTGAACATCGGACTGTCGTCGAAGACCATCCCCGGCATGTTGAAGAAGACCAATAACCCCCGCTTTGTGTATGACTCCTACCGTCGTCTGATAATGATGTATGCCGACGTGGTGATGGAGAAGAGCGAGGGCATCGAGCCCGCCGACGGCAAGGGCATCCGCAAGCAGCTGGACGATATGCTGGACAGCTACAAGGAGGCCCACGGCTACCAGAGCGACACCGAGCTGACCGCCGACGACCTGAAGAAGCTGGCAGAGGATTTCAAACTGAAGGTGAAAGAGGTGCTGGGCACCGAATTCCCCGACGATGCCAAGGCACAGATGGAAGGCGGCATCAAGGCCGTGTTTAAGAGCTGGAACGGCAAGAAGGCCGTCAGCTACCGTAAGATTGAGGGCATTCCCGACGACTGGGGGACGGCCGTCAACGTGCAGGCTATGGTGTTTGGCAACATGGGCGACACCAGTGCCACGGGCGTTGCCTTCACCCGCAACCCCGCCACCGGCGACAACCAGTTCTACGGCGAGTGGCTCATCAACGCCCAGGGCGAGGACGTGGTGGCTGGCATCCGCACCCCCAACCCCCTGAACGACGACACCAAGAACGAG
>JAEEIS010000165.1 GCA_016281475.1 Bacteroidales bacterium | reverse complement strand
GATGGAAGATGGTTCCATCTCCTTCATGGACATCCTCGTCAAGTACAAGAAATAATAGTTATAAGGAATCTCAAACCTATTTATTAAAAACTTAAATCCTTAAACTATTATGAAAGAGAAAACCGATAAATTACTGACCCTGGTGATGTTGCTGCTGGGCGTTCTGTGTGCGGTGTTCGCATTCCTTTTCGCCCTCGACACAACCAAGTTCACCGGCATGTACGACATCGTCTACTGGATCCTTGTCGCCCTCATCTTCGTCTCCGTCATAGCCATCGTCTACTTCCTCTTCAAACGCCTCATCCGGAATGGCAAGCTAGTCAAATTCCTGATAGGCTGCGCGGCTATTGCGGCAGTCATCGTAGTGCTGTTCCTCCTCTCCAAAGGTACCGACGTCTCCGACGCCTTTCTAGAGCGCAACGGCGTCACCCAGGCCACTTCCAAGTGGATCGGTGCTGCCTGCTACGCCTGCTACCTCCTGATTCTTGGAGCAGCCTGCGCCATCGTCTATGTTGAAGTTGCTAAATCATTCAAGAAAAAATAATTCACCATGGGAAGAAAAACACCTGGCTTAAACACCAGTTCAATGTCCGACATCTCGTTCCTGTTGTTGGCCTTCTTCCTATTGGTCTCCAACATCAACACAGATCAGGGTATTGCACGTCGTTTGCCGCCGCCTCTGCCTCCCAACCAGGAGAAACCGCCAGAGGTCAAGGAGCGTAATATCTTCATCGTAAAAATCAACAGCAAGGACCGTCTCCTCTTCAACGGCGAAGTCGGCGACATCGCCGACCTCAAGGATCGTGCCAAAGAGTTCCTCGGGAACCCCAACGACGACCCCAACCTGCCTGAAAAGGTCGACATGGACATCCCCCTGCTGGGCAACATGAAAGTATCGAAAGGTATTATCTCCCTGCAAAACGACCGCGGTACCTCGTACGACATGTACATAGCGGTACAAAACGAACTGACTGTAGCTATCAACGAAATGCGTAACGAACTCTCTCACGAGAAGTTCGGCAGAAAGTATGCTGACCTAAACGACAAACAGGCTGAAGCCATCGATCAGGCAATCCCCATTGCCATATCCGAGGCTGAACCCACAAAAGTAGGAGATAAAAAATAATGGCAAAATTCACTGGTAAGAAAAAGAAAGAGACCCCCGGTCTCAACATGGGCTCCATGTCCGACATTATTTTCATGCTCCTGTTCTTCTTCATGACTATCACCACAATGCGTGAAAGCTCACTCTACGTCACCATCAAAGTCCCTAAAGCCACCGAAACGGTCAAACTTGAGAAAAAGAGCCTCGTCAGCTACATCAACGTGGGTACCCCCATGCAAGGCGAGATGCAGAAAAAATACGGCACCGAATCCCGTATCCAGCTCAACGACCAGATTTCCGAAGTCTCCGACATCCCCCTGTTTGTCGAAACCGAAATCAACGACCGCGTCGAGGCCGACCGTCCCTTCGTCACCTTCTCTATCAAGGCCGACAAGGACACCAAGATGGGCATGATCAGCGACATCAAGCAGGAGCTCCGTAACTCCGGCGCATTAAAGATCTTCTACAATGCCGCCAAAGGCGAACGCAAGTAAGCGACAATGGTCCACACCAAACAACGCTTGCATTCGCTAAGCCTACTCTAAACAGACAACAACCCAAAGGCCGCCCCTCGAGGACGGCCTTTTATCTTATCCCTTCCCCCCACCCGCACCCCTCCCGCACCCCGACAGTCGCCGACCCGTCCCCCGCCTGCCTCCCGACATCCGCCGACTTTCAAAAACTCGTTCATCGTTCGTTCTTTGCCCTAGCAGCCTTGAAGGGCCTCCCAATCGGTAAAAATCGGTACAAATCAGTAGGAATCCGTAAGAAGCGGTAGGATGCGGTAACGGGGCGGAAATAAAAAAGTAAAGACGCGCGGCCATGTGCCTCTATTGCACGCAGAGCTAAAAAACATCTCTCCATTGGGGGAAACACGAATTGCCATGAATTGTACACGAATTATTCATGAATAATTAATGGTAAATTCGTGATAATTCGTGTTTTGTATATCATTTGAAAGAACACGGATTGTTCGTGAATTATTTTTCTATAAGTTGGTAGTAATTAGTGTTTTGAAAAATATTTTTTCATAAATATGAGGGTTAGTGATATTTTTTTGTGTTAATCAAATATTTTTTTGTAATTTTGCAGCGAAATTTTAAAGTGCCGGAATTATGAATAAGAAGTTTGTATTTTTCATTGTTTATTGTGCTGTTGGGTTGCTCTGCTGCAATGCACAGACATTTTCGTCGGTCGAAGAGCAGTACTCCGACCTGCAATGTCGGGATACGGTTGTCGCCCGTATAAACCCACTGGACAACAACAGCACCATCATCAGTCTCAACGACGACCTGTACGGTTTGCCCAGCTTTATCTATCACACGCATTCTGGAACAGGCGCGTCGAGAAGGTTCCCGTGGCCAATATTGACCAACTATTACGGAGGCATATTTTACAAGGTGAACGACATGGTCGTTATTGGCGGAAGGTGTTATTTCTGCGGGGGGAAGAGTGCTCCCATCGGTTATGAATACACATTAGACGGCCATGCTGTGCTGTTTTATCAAACCACGGGATACTTCGGCTGGTTCGACGTGGGCCAGATGAGTACCCCGAGTCCGACGGTGTTGGACGTATACCTCTTCGACCTTCCTGTTTAGGACGAATTGAAACGGATGGACGGAATTATGGAGGCGGGGGATGTGGAGCTTGGGCTCATCAGCGAACGCCAGCTGGCTATTGTAAACGGGTATGGAACCAGCTGGGCCTGCCATGTACAGGATGTGTCTACACTGGAAAGACTGGAAGATGTGAAGATTACATTGAACCATCTGGTCACGCTGTCCCGGTTTGTGGGCGATTACTACTCTTTTGGTTTGCGCTGTGAGTCCAAAACGGATGCATTCATTTCACCTGTCACCCACCAGTTGAACAACTACTACAGCGGAATAATGTTCAATACCCATCCGATGACCACCGCCAGCCTTCCGAATGGGCATCCGACCATGCACCAAGAAAAAGAGGGTATGCGGATGGTGGATCATCCGGGTACAGACTACGTTACTGTGGCATATAATGGAGATTATTTCGACAGTGGGGATTGTCAGCATTTTAGTTTTTACACTGCAATGTATAGGATGGACCTGTCCAACTGCACTCCTGGGTATGTCGCAATCACGATGGATGATGCCCAGCTGTTGACCACAGGTTTGTTGAAACTGGCACACTACATGCTGTGGGAGATGCGCTATGTCCCGACTGCGAGCACCATTGCCCTGCTGCAAGGCATGATAACGGAGTCGCAGGGGATGTGGAGTGTCCTGCAGGTCGCGTCGTGGAATCCGTCCTGGATGCCCCGTAGCGTGCAGGCCGACTATAGGGCGTTGAAGTCGATGGATGTCGATGCAGCCGGATGGGCTTATCTGGCAGGGAAAAGGATGCCGGACAAGACGCTTCTCCATTTCCGCCAGGATGCGGGGATGATGGAACGGTCGTGCTACTCGACACGGCCTGCCACCATCGTGGAAAAGTTGACATTGAATCCAGTAGAAAATCCTGTACCAATAGAGCCGTCAGACATTCCGCCCACAATCACCCCGGTCCATTTCCAAATAAACGCCACAAACTCGGAATACTACCCCCAATGCAACACTTCATATTGAACGAGAAAAACCTATAGGCCATGAAAAAGACACTCCTACTACTGACAATACTGGCATGTGGTGCGGCGATGGCGCACATTGCGGCACAGACTACGGCCAACGCCTCCATCGAGAGCGAATACCCGACTGAGTTCGGGAAAAACGTCCGTATATGCGTTAACCCCGCCGACGGGGCCACCGTCATCTACTACAGGGACACCGTTCTTGACACAAACTGCTTTATCTACCACAAGCATGGGGCATCGCCCGACAACAAGTTTGTCTGGCCTCCCATTCCCGAAGGCACGGGATTTGCCACCTGCACGGTCGAGGACATGAAAATCATCGGCGACACCCTTTATTTCTGCGGCACGGCAGACTACCCCGACGGGGGTACACGGAAGCAGAGAGGCTATCTTGGCTGGGTCAGGACATCCCAATTAAAAAACCCTTACGTTGGAACGGGTTTTAACTATTTCTCAGACTTTAAAGACGCAAGTTTCCCCCCAAAAAGGATTGTTGAAATCTCCCACATGGACGGAGTTTTCAATAAAAATGACAACGACACGGTAAAGATAGGTCTTGTGGGAAAATACGAATATACCGTAGCCGACACCACGTCATGCCTGCTGCTGGTAAAAAAGTCTGGCACGCAATGGTTATACCAATTCCACTACCTGACAGACCCCAAAGAGACATTCACTGACATCGTTTTTATTGAAGAAAAATGGCTGGTTGTCCCCTCCCGATTCGAATACAACTACATGGACCACTACCGATTCGGCATCAGACGTGAATCTGTTAGCACTGCTTTTAGTATGCCAACCTCTTTGCCTCAATTTCAGACCGTGAATAAATTTAATACTCACAATCTGTCCTCACTTTCTTCTACCAGTCCCTATCCGACATGGCATCGAGACGACGTGGAGATTCATATAATTGACGATCCAACGTGCTCGGCCTATGCAATCGTGGCATACGAATGCATGGACACCGCCAAACAGTGCGAGAACTCACAGCAGACGGCCCTTTTCAAATTAGACATTTATTCCTCACCAATCTCAATTTATGCTTCACAGTTGGTGCACGGCTATTTCAGAAGTCCGCGCACGTTTGTCGAAATCAGAAATGTGCTGGACAGTACAGCGATGGTATTGCTTCATAGGGGGCTTGGCGACAATGGAGAGATGGCGAGTACCCTCCTCTTCCCGACATGGACCCACTATGGGCAGATTGACGGCTTGTTGGCGGACTACCGCAGCAACACATCTCTGGATGTCTATAAGAACCGTTTTATTCGCGTGGGAGGAACTTCCTTGGTAGACAATAATGAGGTCCTTCACTACCATTTGGACTGGCAACATATCGGTTCGTCGTGCTATTCTACACGCCCGACATTCTTTTCCGAAGAACTATCTGGTGATTATTATCTTGAGAGTCCCATTGTCCGCCTCCAACGGATTAATAGGACCCCTCTAACCTGGCGTTCCTATACTATGACACATGCTTCAATCACCAATAATAGTAGTTGCGAAACAAATTATCCTATAAAATAACAAAATAAATGAAAAGAATCGTATTGCTATTTTTTATCGCATTGTGTGGAGCAGTTTGTGCACAGACCTACGATACTGTCTCTGGGAGAGATGGGAGACTTCCTAAATATTATTTTCCAGAAGGCTGGATTGATAGCTGCTTTTACTATTATGACACTCCTGACACTCCCGAGCAACTTCCCAACAGGCCTGAAGATTGGGGATCGTTTGGGATTGATGGTGAGATTAGAGGGTGTGTGGATCCCTTTTGTTCGGTTCATCTCTTTTCGTCATACAAACATCATGTGGACGGTCCTGCAGCCTTTACCGGCGTGGCTGTTATGATAGATTTTTTAGAAGACCATGCCCGTTATTTACCACAGGGAACTATAGATAGTTGTATCTGGAGAGATACGGTGTATCCCGACACGGTATATATCCTATGTCCGGACACGGCGGGCGAACTGGCCGTGGTGGGGTCAGTCTCCACCCGATGGGACACGGCGGCGCGCAAAGTATGGAAGTTTCCCATCAATGTGGATTCTGCCACATACGGGTTCAGACATGTCTATTTGTATGATTTGAAGTTTGACCATCCTGTTGTGGTAGATTCCTTATATTATATTTTTGGCACCAATTATAACTATACGACTTTTACTACAGAACTTGGTCATGCTAATTGGCTATCTCATCCATACGTCCATGCCGTTGTATATCTTGATAACGCCATACCTTATGACTCAAGTGGAATTGATCCTCTGTGTATGTATAACTACAATAGTTATATTAGCCGAATGAGCATCGATAATAAAGATACGACATTTGTAATAGATGAGGTAGATAATTATGGCAACCTTAGTAACTGGTGGGGACCGTATCTGCTGATGATAGATTCCGCCACGATAGAGGTGGAGTCGGCGAACCTGGAGATGGGGACGGCGGGGCCGACGAGGAGCATGTCGAAATGGGTGACGCAGACCATCACCGCCACGCCGGAGTACGGCTACCGATTCAGCCACTGGAACGACGGCAACACCGACAACCCGCGCGACGTATACCTGACGCAGGACACCCTCTTCACCGCCTACTTCGAGCCCAAGCCCCGCTACATGGTGGTGACCGGCTGCGTGCCGGAGGACATGGGCATGGTGCTGGGCGGCGGGCAGTATTGGTGCGACGACACGGTGACGCTGACCGCCACGGGTGCCATAGTCCCCTACCTCTTCGACCACTGGAACGACGGCAGCTGTGACAACCCACGGCAGTTCGTGATAGGGCAGGACACGGCGTTCACCGCCTACTTCGTCCGACAGGACGTGGGCATCGACACCGTGGCAGCCGACGGGCTCTTCACCCTCACGCCCAATCCAGCAACAGGGAGAGTGACGGTGGAGTCGAGCCACAGGCTGAGCCGCGTGGTGGTGTACGACCTGAAGGGCAACGCGGTGCTGGAGCAGGAGTCCGACGGCCTGACAGCCACCTTCGACGTGAGCACGTTGGCAAAGGGGGTATATGTGGTTGCCATCCACACGCCCGCAGGCATCGCCACGAAGCGGCTGGTGGTGGAATAAGAAGTAAAAGGTAGGCTGCCGCACTATGTGGCACGAGCATCTTTAAGATGATATTTTTTTGTTGAGTGCTTTTTTTTGTGTACATTTGCATCGGCAAATGTGTAATAACAATATGAAGAAAGTACTTATACTTACAGCACTTTGTGCCCTTTCGGCCATAGGGGCGCAGGCGCAGACATACGTCCGCCAGTGGAAGATGGGACCGCTGACGTGGAACGATTTTAGCCACAATACCGCCATCGGGAAGAAGTGTTCGCACCTGGAATACTACATGGGTATACAAGGCAGCATGGAGAAGCACGACGGGGTGAAATACCTGCATCCCGCCGTGACGGCGTTTATGAGTCCCGATTTCTCGTGGGCGGACACTGCCTACCGCACTCCGCAACTGCTGGCATACCACCAGTGCGCCTTCGACCTGGTGGAGCTGCACCGCCGTAGGCTGGAGAACTATATCTTGGAGGGGCGGCAGTCGTTTCTCGAGATTGTGAACCCCGACCAGCTGCTAGACAACACCATGCGGCGGGTGGGCGACGACATTGCCCGCCTGGACGAGGATACTCAGGAGGGGCGCGACAGCGTGGGTCTCCGCCTGTGGCAGACCAACGTGCGCCGACGGCTCGACAGCATGCCCTTGCACACTTTCAGCAGCCACCGCGACGCCCCGTTTCGCTGGGGGTTCTCGTTCGACGTGGGGTACACGTATATCGGCGGCGGGCTGCACGACTATCTGGGCAACGGTTTCGAGCTGGGCTGCACGGGCGACATGGGGCTGCGCCGCCATTTCTTCACCTCGGCACTGACCTTGGGCGGCAGCCGCTGCCGACAGGAGATGCTGCAGGTGGACGAGGCGAGGGAAATTAACGACCTCTACACTACCGATATGGTCTACCACCTCGATTTCTACATGGCCTACGGCTACGCGGTGGTGGACAACGCGCACGTCCGCCTCACTCCCTTTGTGGGCTACGGATGGCAGCATTTCTACTACAACGGCGACGACGAGTCGTCGCACGGCCCCACGGACGGATGCCTGCATGTGGGCGTGGACTTCCATCACATCTTCTCGAACCAAGTGGAGGTGAACGAATTCATGTGCGGACAACGCTACAACGCGACGCACGACATCGTGTCGCTCCACGCAAAGCTCTACGCCACCCACAACCGATTTGAGTCGGTGATGGGCACCCCGGCGGGATTCACCGTCAACCTGCAGGTGGGCATCGCGCTGATGTCTGGAAGAGCACATTGCGGAGAATAAGAAACAGGTGCGGCAGCCAATTTTCAACTTTCAACTTTCAACTTTCAATTTTCAATTTTCAACTTTCAATTTTCAACTTAAAATGAAACGTATAATAGTTATTGCTTTTTACCTTATATCGTTAACCACCACAATGTCTATGGCGCAGAGCAGCCGACGGGGCTGGGAGAAGGGTCCCTTGACATGGAGCGACTTCACACCCATGAACGAAAGCCTCGGACAGGAGCATTCCTACCTCGAATACATCCTCGACATCGAGCAGCGCAACGACGAGGTGAACGGCATCCAGATGAAGTCGCGTACGGCTGTGCTGTACGTCGACCGTACCATGTCGTGGGTAGACACCCACTACCGCACGCCACAGGAACTGCGATACAACCAAGTGGCGTTCAACATCGCCGAACTACACCGCCGCAGGCTGCAGCTGGTCATCGACACTGGCGGCAACGCGAATATGAACTACTACACACGCCTGCTTTCCTACGAAGTCGACAGCTTCTGCTACCACACCTACTATGGTGCCGACACGGCAGCGGTGGCTTGGTGGGATTGGGCGATACGGCGGCAGATGGACTCCATCACACCCCTTATGGTGGAGCAACACCAGAAGGCCAACGCCATCGAAAAGATAACACCACAATTCCACATGATATTCAACATAGGCTGTGGTGCCAAGTTCTTTGCAGGCGACCTCCACAAGCTGTTCGCACCGAGCGGCGGCATGTATTTCGACTTCGAAGGCGGTCTGTGGCGGCACATGTTCTCTCTAGACATGTATGTCGGGGGCGGACGATGCCTGCCCGACTCCATCGATGCCGTTGAAAACATCAACAAGCTCTACAACTACGACAAGATTACGACAATTGACCTTTCCATCAACTACGGCTTTGCCGCTATCGATGGCCGCCAGTGGACCGTCACACCATTTGTGGGCTACGGCCTGCAGGCCATCCTCTACGACGAGGACGGAGCCTCCAACGGACCTGCCGAGGGATGCTGGCGTGCCGGCGTGGACGTGAAGTACCACCTAGGTGTCGACGACGAGTACTATGGCAACGAACTGACACGCTTACAATGCTCGGCACACGGCAAGCTGTTCCTTTCGCGCGACCGTTTCAAAGACATCGTAGGCAGTCCCATCGGTGTCACCATCAACGCACAGGTCGGTTTCTCGTTCGGCATGAGGCAGATGAAGGTGCGTCGCGCAGTGACAAAGTGACGCATCCCCCGCCACTGGCAAGGCCGTTTGCTTTCATCCGTGTACATGGTTTCACACAGCACCTGCCGCCTGCAGTGCACCCCCTTTTGTGGGGAAGGGTGGCGACCGTCCAACCGTATCAAACCGTTGTCTATTCTCAATTCACTCCTCACTCCTCACAAATCGCATTTTTTTCTTGTGCAAGTAGAAAAAAAGTAGTATCTTTGCAGTTTGAAATCAAAAACACCAAACGAATGTAGAGCACTGACCATCAAGCAGTCATAAAAAGAAGGGAGGAAGCCCCATGATTGAGACTATACAGTACCAGTCCTTGAAATGGCAACAAATCACCAATCCGTCGGAAGAGGATTACCGCTATCTGTTAGAAGAATATCAGTTTCACCCTTTGGACATTGAAGACTGCCGTGGCAGCAACCAGCGACCCAAGCTGGACGAATACGACGATTACTACTTTCTCATTCTTCACTTCCCCTATTTCGACAAAGGCAACAAGTTTATCCGCATCCGCGAGGTAAAGATATTCTGGGGCAAGGATTTCATCATCACCATAGGCAAATCGCACTGGGTGGTACAGAAACTATTTGAGGAGATGCAAGAAGACCTACGCGACGATGACGACGACGTGAAGGAAATGCTCTCGTCAAGCGACCTACTGCTCTACCACATCCTCGACCGCCTGATGCTGGAGACCTACACTCTCATCATGCGCGTAGGCGCGGAAGTGGACTTAATCAACTACGACATCTTCAACCGCAAGGCAAGGAGCATCATCGAACTCATCTCCGTCACCCGGCGCAACATCATCCTGCTCAACACCACTTTCAAACCCCAGCTGCGTGTGCTGCACATGTTCGAAGGCGGTGCCATCAAAGGCTTTGTCGACCCCGAGGTGCCCGACCCCGTTACCGGCCAGACGGTCGACATGGAAGACTACTGGGGCAACATCCTCGACCAATACCAGAAGATGTTCGACTCCATCGAAGACTACGGCGAGTTGATCGAAGGCCTGTCGAAAACCTTCGACTCGTTGCAGGCCAACCGCACCAACGAGATTATGAAGCTGCTGACCATCTTCTCCACCATCATGCTGCCGCTGACCGTGGTCACGGGCCTCTTCGGCATGAACGTGGCCTTCCCCTTCACGACCAACGTCACCTCCTTCTGGTGCATCATCGGAGTGATGCTGGTAATCACGTCGCTGCTGATATTCTACTTCCACCGCCGCACAAACCGATAAATCAAAATGTGTTAACGTGTGAATTGTGATTTAGTGAATTGTGATGTGTGAATTGTGAAAGGACAAATGTATTGTCAATTCACCATTCACGATTCATGAATCACTATTCACCATTCATGAATCACGAATTACCGCGCCCAAACCACCCATGCCTACGCCTACCGCACCCTCCTTCTCACCCACACCACCTACCGCATCCGCTACCACTGGCTGGCTCGTGGCGAAGGTTCCTTCGACTTCCTGCGGGTATTCCTAGTGCCCGCCAGCGTCACCTTCACCCCCGGACGCAACCCCTCGGGTGCAACCAACACCAACCCATACGGATCCGCTACACCCGACGGATGGATACCCCTCGACGGCGGCCATCGCCTATCCAACGCCACCACATGGCAGCTCGTCGACACCCTGTTCGAGATACCCGCAGTAGGCGAATACCACCTGCTCTTCTACTGGCTCAACGACGCTTCGGGCGGAACACAGCCCCCTGCGGCAGTCGACAACATCAGCATCTCGCCCAGCGGATGCCCGGCAGTCGAAAACCTTGCCGCCGCCACCACCACCTCCATCACCCTCCAATGGGAGGCACAGCCGCTGGCACAAGAATACCTAGTCGAGTACGGCACAGCCGGATTCACGCCCGGCACTGGCATCGTCGAAACCGTAGCCGCTGTTCCCCAACAGGCATCCACCGTCCGGCACACACTGTCCAACCTCGTCTCCGCCACCTTCTACGACATCCATGTCACCACCCTCTGCGGTGAGGACTGGTATGCCGACAGCACCACCTCGCTCCTCAACGTCAACACCCTTGGCGAAAACCTCTACACCGTCACCCTCCTCTCCAACAACGAAGCCTTCGGCACCGTCGCCGGTGGCGGCACCTACCCCGAAGGTAGCGTCATCACCCTCGTCGCCACCCCCACGCCCCATACCCCATACCCCATCACCCTCTATCCCAATCCCTCGTCGGCAAACGTAACCATCCGCTGCAACCCACCCACCACCATAGCGATAATAGACATTACAGGCCGGGAAGTGATGAACGCGACGCTCACCACTGGCATAACGACGATAGACGTGAGCACCCTTGCCCCTGGAACCTATTATGTACTACCGACAAACATCCCGCACCATCCGGCATACAAACTCATAATAAATTGAAAAATGAAAATTGAAAACAATTCGTTAATGTGTTAAAACGTTAATTCGTAAATTTGAATGTCGTGAATGGTGAATTGACAATACTTGTGAATCGTGAATTGTGAATTGACAATACATTTGTCCTTTCACAATTCACACATCACAATTCACTAAATCACATTTCACAATTCACCTTTCAACTTTCAATTTCCTAATCACTAATCCACCTGTTGAAAACTTTTTCTATCCGATAACGATTTTTTTACTATTTTTGTACATTCGTTCCCTCCCAGCGGAAACAATATATAATATTGAATATTAATAAAAAACAGATAATAACATGGAAATATCAGGCAAGCTAATCAAGATTTTACAAGAAGTGCGAGGCGAAGGCCAGCGCGGACCGTGGGTAAGAGGTGGTTTTGTTATTGAAACCGACGGCGAATACCCGCGCCAAGTGGCATTCACCACCTTTGGCGAAGACCGTCTGGCGATGGTGGCAAGCATACCGCTGAACAGTCCTGTCATCGTGACCTTCATGCCCGAATCGCGCGAATGGCAGGAGCGCTGGTTCACCGACCTGCGCTGCTCCCGCATCCAAAGCTACATCCCCGGCCAGATGCCGCCGCAGGCCACCGGCTACGCATGGCCTGCAGCCGCACCCCAGGCCGCTCCCGCTGCCCCTGCCGCCGCACCCCAGGCAACATACCCCACGGCTTCGTCGTACCCCACTCAAGAGGGGACCATGGCCCCACCTGCCGCCCCTGCACAGCCGGCACCCTTCGCCTCGCCACTGAAACCCGACGAAGACCTGCCCTTCTAATGGACAAACAAGAATTGCGCAAACAAATAAGGGCGGCAAAGAAAGCCGTCCCTTTTTGTGACAAATACACCCGCTCCCTGCCCATCATGCAGCAGGTCGAGCAGCTGCCTCAGTTTCAGCAAGCCTCCGTCGTGTTGCTCTATTGGTCGATGGATGACGAAGTCCAGACCCACGATTTCGTCAACCGCTGGTATGGGCAGAAGGTCATTCTTCTCCCATGCGTCGACGGCGACGATCTGCGCCTACGACAATACACAGGTCCCCAATGCATGACTGCGGGTGAGCAGTTCGGCATCGAAGAGCCGACAGGGGCGGAATTCACCGACCTCGACAAAGTAGACCTCATCATCGTGCCCGGCGTGGCATTCGACCGTCAGCGGAACCGCATGGGTCGCGGACGCGGATTCTACGACCGCCTACTCAAAAGCACACCCAACGCCTATAAGGTGGGCGTAGGATTCAACTTCCAGCTAGTAGACAACGTGCCCGTCGAGCCCTTCGATGTTCCCATGGACAACGTGATAATTGAAAATTGAAATTGTGATTTGTGAAATGTGAAATGTGATTTAGTGAATTGTGAAAGGACAAATGTATTGTCAATTCACCATTCATCATTCACCATTCATTATTCACCATTCACCATTCACTAATCACCATTCACTAATCACCATTCACTAATCACTAATCATCAATCATGTTTGAAGTAGAAAAACCCCGCCAGTTCCATTATGTGCCTCGATTCTACGACCCTGAAAAGGAGAAATGGGAGGCATTGAAAAAAAAATACGCCATCGAACAAGAAAAGCGCGCCGCCGAATCCGAGACCCACTCCGCAGCCGACGGGGAGAGCGATGCCGAACTGGAATATTTCCAACGTCGGGTGCGCGACATCAATCGGGAGAACCTTGCCAAAAGCTCCCAACTCACCTGGCGCGACCTTTTCCGCAAACGCGAGATGCCCAAGTTCAACTATCAGCCCCGTTTCAGCTCCGAGGCTCAAACATCCGACGAGGCGAAAACCGACAAAATAAACGAAACCGACGCGCAAGACTTGGCAACCAAATACTGGCAGGCCAAGAGGCAAATCAAGATACGTCGCCGTTTCGACATCTCCGACAGCGACTACATGAAACCCATCTCAGGCACCAAAATAGTGCTGTACGGGTTCATTGCCTTTATCCTCATCCTTGTCATTATTGCCTTTTAGTTTTTATATATTATAAAAATAATGTATCTTTGCAAAAAAAAGAACCATGTTGGTAAACGTTTTAAAATCTAAGATTCATAGAGTTACCGTCACCGAAGCCAACCTCGACTATATTGGAAGCATCACCATTGACGAAAATTTGATGGATGCCGCCAATATTATCGAGAACGAGCAGGTGGATATTTATAACATCACCAACGGCGAACGCTTTCACACCTACGTCATTAAAGGTGAACGCGGCAGCGGCATCATCGGCATCAATGGGGCCGCCGCACATAAGGCCCGCTTAGGCGACCTTATCATCATTGCCTCCTACGCCATGATGGACTTTGACGAGGCCCGGGAATGGCATCCCACTGTCATCTTTCCTCAGAACAACAAGCTAGCCTAATCCATGACTGAAAGCCACAGCCAGAACCCAAAACAAAACAAGTCGACCATCGGCAACATCGTTAAACTGGTGGTCTTTCTTGGCATAGGCTTTCTCTTCATCTACTGGTTCTTACTGAAACTCGATGCCTCTCAAAAGGAGGCCATTTGGAATTCATTCACCCATGCCGACTATTTTTGGGTGGGTTGCACCATGTGCACCTGTCTGCTCAGCCATTTCGTCCGTGCCCTGCGCTGGCGATTGCTGTACGAGCCACTGGGCTACCGTCCGAGATTGAACACCACCTTCGGCTCAGTGGTGGTGGCCTATCTCGCCAACCTCGCATTCCCCCGACTGGGCGAGGTGTTGCGCTGCGCCACACTCCGCACCAGCGACAAAATACCTGTCGAGAAGTCCCTCGGCACCGTAGTCACCGAACGTTGTGTCGACATCCTCGCCTTCGGCGTGGTGGTGCTGGTGGGGCTGCTCTGCATGTATGGGCAGGCCAGAGAATGGCTTGTCGAAGTTCTCTCGGCCAAAAGCGACAGCCTGCCGGGCCTTGCCTTGGCTGCAGGAGTGGTAGTGGTCGTCGCGGCTGGAAGTATACTGCTGTACAGATGGCTGCGTCCCCGACTCATCCAATACGGTGCCTTCCGCAAGGTGGACCGCATCGTGCAGGGCGGCATCGGTGGATTGAAGAGCATCTTCCACCTCAGCACCCGCTCCATCATTCTATTCGTCCTCTATAGCTGCCTCATCTACCTACTATACATCATGGGTGGCGTATTCATCCTGCAGGCCTTCCCCGAGACGGTGGGGCTGGGATTCGGTGCCGCCTTTGTGGTCTATCTGTTTGGCTCAGTGGGCATGACCATTTCGCAAGGCGGCCTGGGAGCCTACCCCGTTTTGGTATGGCAGGCCCTGACCCTATATGGCATCAGCGAAACCGTGGGGCTGGCGGCAGGCTGGCTGCTCTGGGGCTCGCAGCAGGTGATCATCATCGTGGTGGGATCCGCCTACATCATCTATTTCTCCCTAGCCAACCGTCGCGATAATAAATGAAAGATTGCTGCCCGCCCTAACCTCTAACCTCTAACCTTTAAACAAAAAACAATAAACACAAACAATATGGAACACACACGTTGTCTTATCATTGGTTCAGGCCCTGCAGGCTACACCTCAGGCATATATACCGGTCGTGCCGACCTTCATCCTATCCTCTACGAGGGCATGCAGCCCGGCGGCCAGCTCACCATCACCACCGAGATTGAGAACTTTCCCGGCTACCCACAGGGCATTGCGGGCACTGCCATGATGGCAGACCTTCGCCAACAGGCCGAACGCTTCGGCACCGATGTCCGCACGGGCTATATCACCGAAGTAGACTTCAGCCAACGTCCCTTCCACCTCAAAGACTACCATGGCAACGAGATTGAGGCCGAGGCCGTCATCATCGCCACCGGCGCCTCCGCCCGTTGGCTGGGTCTGGACAGCGAAAAACAGTACTACGGCCAGGGCGTGAGTGCCTGCGCCACCTGCGACGGCTATTTCTACAAAGGTCTCGACGTGGCCGTGGTGGGCGGCGGCGACACCGCCTGCGAGGAGGCCTGCTACCTTGCCACCCTCTGCAACAAAGTCTACCTCATCCACCGCCGCAACGAGCTCCGCGCCTCCAAGTCGATGCAGCACCGCGTGCTCACCAACCCCAAGATTGAAATGCTGTGGGACTCCACCACCAAGGAGATTTGCGGCAGCGACCTCGACGGCGTGACGGGTGCCGACATTCAGAATGTGAAGACGGGCGAGGTACGCCACATCGACATCGCTGGTTTCTTCGTCGCCATCGGACACAAGCCCAACACCGACTTTGTCAAAGACTGGATTGAACTGGACGAGCAGGGCTACATCAAAGTCCAAAACCCCGGTAGCGCCACCAACATTCCCGGCGTGTTTGCCGCAGGCGACGTGTGCGATCCCAACTACCGCCAGGCCATCGTCGCCGCCGGCAAAGGCTGCATTGCCGCCATGGACGTAGAACGATTCCTTCAGAACAACTAGCCCGTCTGCCACTTGAATCCCAAGAGGCACATACTGGCACTGCTCATCCTGCTGCTGCTCGGCTCCGCCGCGTGGGGACAGGTGGGCGGCTTGTCCCAAATCAGCAACATGAGTATTGCTCAAGGCAACACTCCTCGCCCCCCAACCTCCATTCCCGACAGCACCTCCGCTAAGGACGACACTCTCTCCGGCGACGGCCTGCTCAAAGGCATCGAATACCACGTCGACATCCCCGACAGCACTCTCCAGGCCTCCATCTTCTTCTTCCACCGGCTGCCCCTGCAGGTGAAAATCATGGAGCTGGAGCACCCCACCCTCTCGCCCACAGGCGCACAGTTCTGCGACCGCCTCGATGCCCTCAATGGCAACTACTACCTCAACGTCACCGAACTGGGCCACCAGCACTATGCCCTGATGCCCGACTTCGCAAGCCGCCCCTCGCTGGCTTACAAGGCCAACCCGTTCCCCGGATTCTACAAAACCCCCGACAACATCTATTTCTATCAGGTGCAGAAACCCTACAGCCTCCTCTCCTACCACAGCTCGCTCAACAAAGACTACCAGCTGCACGTCACTCACACCCAGAACATCAACAGCCATTGGAACTTCGCTCTCGACTACCACCTCTTCAGCCCCACAGGTGCCTTTGCCAACAGCTCCGCCACCAACCATCTGGTCGACCTCACCACCAACTACTACTCCACCGATGCCCGCTACCAACTGTCGGCAGGCTACATCTGGCAGCGGTTTGTCCTAGGCGAGAACGGCGGCATTTCCAACATCGATGCCTACATCCATAACTCTGGCGGCTACATAGCGGGCATCCCCGTCGTAGACAACCGCCGCATGAGCTTCACAGGCGACCACACAGTCTTCATCCGCCAGTCGTTCAACACCGTCCGCCAGTTCGAATGGTACCGCCCCATCGTGGAGCAGGCCGTCGTCACCGTCGTCACCTACGACACCCTGCACATCCCCCACTTCGACACTGTCAGCCGCGACACCGTGACAATCGACAGCATCGTCGCCACCACCTCCTACCAGCTGCGCGACACCATCGTCGGCTACGATACACTCCAACCCAACAAGCCCCACGCCTACAACACCGGTGTCTTCGCCCTCGACATCCAGTGGGACAAACAGAAATACCGCTACATCGACTCCACGCTCTACAACATCGTCTCCGCCACGCTCTATTGGACCAACGACGCCTACCCCGACCACCGCTGGCGCAACCCCCTCAAGCTCTACGGCGGCATCCGCCCCCAAGTGGCAACCCTACGCTGCGACCCCTCCATCTATGCCGACAGCACACTGCGCCAGTTTGCCCTCTACCCCTTCGCCCGCGTGGAACTGAGCCCCTGGCCTGCGGCCGAACTGAGCGTGCTGGCCGAAGCCACCCCATCGATGGCAGAATACAACCTCGACGCCCAACTCACATTCCCCTTCCGCGACTCGCTGGGCAACTCCCACCGGCAGCTCTCCCTCCGTGCCGTGGTGAAGGCCTGCAGCCCCGAACTCATCTACTCCGCACAAAACCAACGCCACGACCACGTACAGGCAAACACCGGTGTCAGCCCCTACCTCCCCGCCGACCTACGTCCCGTCGGTTCGCGCCGACTGGAACTCGACTACCGCCGTGCCGACCTCCTCGACATACACCTTGCCGCCCACCATATCAGCCACAACATCTGGCTTGAGCAGCGCACCATCGACGACAGCACCATCCTAGTCCCCTGCCAGCCCGACGGCAGCGCACTCCTCCTCCAGGGACGGCTCAACCTCTACCTCACCCTCACCCGCTGGCTCCACTACGACATGCAGCATATCGTCCAATACAGCAGCAACCAAGACCTCGTCCGCGTGCCCCTCTTCGCCAGCAAGAACTCCATCTACTCCGACTTCTACCTCTTCAACCACGTGCTACACACGCAGGTGGGCATCGACCTCCGCTACCACACCCTCTTCAAGGCCGACACCTACGACCCCACCCTGGGAGTCTTCTACCGCCAAAACGATGCCGAAGTGGGAAACTACATCTGGGCCGACTTCTTCATCAACCTTCAGATCAAGCGCGCCAGCATCTACGCCAAGGCCGGCCACTTCAACAGCTACCTCGAGCAGCAGGCCCACTGCATCATCCCCGGCTACCCCTCCAAGCAGTTCGGATTCTACTTCGGCCTCACTTGGAAATTTTTTGATTAGTGATTCGTGAACGGTGATTGGTGATTTGTGAATAGTGATTAGTGATTCGAAAAATAATTTTAATTTTTAATTCATAATTCAATTCAATATATGGCTAACCAAGAAGACATTTTCAAGCGAGTCGTCTCCCACGCCAAAGAGTACGGCTTCATATTCCCCTCGAGCGAGATATACGACGGCCTTGCTGCCGTATACGACTACGGCCAGCTCGGCACCGAGCTGAAAAACAACATCAAGCAATACTGGTGGCGCGCCATGGTGCAGTACCACGAGAATATCGTGGGCATCGACTCCGCCATCTTCATGCACCCCCGCATCTGGAAGGCCTCCGGCCACGTCGACGCGTTCAACGACCCCCTCATCGACAACCGCGACTCGAAGAAACGCTACCGCGCCGACGTGCTCATCGAGGACCATATCGCCAAGATTGAGGAAAAGATAAACAAGGAGTGCGAGAAGGCACACAAACGCTTCGGCGACGCCTTCGACCGTCAGCAGTTCGTCACCACCAACGCCCGCGTGCTGGAGCACCAGAAGCAGATTGACGAAATCCACACCCGCTATGCCGAGCTGATGAACGCCAACGACCTCGCGGGCCTCAAGCAGCTCATCCTCGACCTCGGCATCGTCTGCCCCGTCAGCGGCACCCGCAACTGGACCGACGTGCGCCAGTTTAACCTTATGTTCGCCACCAAGATGGGCTCCGTCATCGACGACAGCGACACCCTCTACCTCCGCCCCGAGACGGCACAGGGCATCTTCGTCAACTTCCTCAACGTGCAGAAGTCCGGCCGCATGAAGATACCTTTCGGCATTGCCCAGATTGGCAAGGCCTTCCGCAACGAGATTGTCGCCCGCCAGTTCATCTTCCGCATG
>JAEEIS010000164.1 GCA_016281475.1 Bacteroidales bacterium | reverse complement strand
TACGGCTCTCCGAGGAAGGAGAAGATGATTTGGATTTGTTTTGGGGAGAGGATTTTGCGGGGGCGGGAGTAGCCGGTGGCTTGGAGGGCGGCGAGGAGGGGTTTGTTGGAATGGATTTCGTGGGCGAAGCGTTTGCTTGCGGTTTCCTTGCTGTTGTCGGGGAAATAGGCCGATGCAAGGTCTTGTTTGAACATAAATTGAGACATAAAATAAAGGATTAAGTTAATAATTACATTGCCCGTAGGCAATGCGGAATTCAACATTAATCCCGTTGGCCTCAATGTTATATGTGATATATGGTTTCTGTTATGGCATATCTGGGGAGGGGATATGAAAGGGGCTGGCGTATGAATGTACATCAAACTTCTCACATGAAGAGAACGAAAGTAGCATTGCAGCGATTATTCATAGTTTTCGCACACGGAGCTGGCCTTTTTCATCGTACAGGAAACGGTGGTAGAAACATTCTACAAGGAGTGGAAACACAAAAAGGACAAAAAATGTGGCTGTGATAAGGCCGCCGATGATGACGATGGCAAGGGGGCGTTGGCTTTCGCTGCCTATGCCAGTGGAAAGGGCTGCAGGTAGAAGACCGAGGGTGGCCATCATGGCGGTCATAAGGATAGCTCGGATGCGGCCATGCATTGCCTCTTTTACTGCCTGTTCCAATGAACGATGGGTGCGCAATAGCGACCGTATGTCGGTGAGCATGATGACCCCATTTTGAATACATATGCCGAAAAGACAGATGAATCCTATACCTGCCGAAATGCTGAAATTGAACCCTGTTATCCACAGGATGAGCAGTCCTCCTACGGCAGCGGCAGGTACCCCGGTCAGCACCAAGGCAGCATCACGTCCATTGCCGAAGAGGAGATAGAGGATGAGGAAGATGAGCAGCAGACTTATAGGCACTACCTGCGTAAGGCGTCGACTTGCACGTTTCTGATTCTCAAAATCGCCGCTCCATTCAATGCGGTAGCCCTGCGGCAAGGGTACGGCCTTGCCAACGGCGACACGCACCTCGTCGACGGCGCTGCCCATGTCGCGGTCGCGCACCGAGAACTTGACAGCACAATACCGCTCGTGGTTCTCGCGGTAAACTATGAGTGGGCCGACGATGGTGCGGATGGTAGCCAGCTCGCTGATGGGCAGCATGCTTGCATCGCGTGCCGGTACCAGGATACGTCCGATTTGTTCAGGGGTGTTGCGATAGGCGCTGTCATAGCGCACCACCAGGTCGAACTTCCGTTCGCCCTCGTAGACCTGTGTGGCGGCTTTGCCACCTATGGCCATCTCTATGGTTCGCTGCACGGCATCCTTCTCTACGCCATAACGTGCCAAGCGGCTCTCGTCGATTTCAATACGCAATTCGGGCTGTCCAATATTGCGCAGCACTCCGAGGTCGGCAATACCACGTATGGGACGCATGACGCTATCCACCATCAATGCCAATCGCTCAGCCTCATACAAGTCGGGTCCGAAAACCTTGGCCACAATGGCACCTTTCACACCGCTGACTGCCTCTTCGACGTTGTCGCTTATGGGTTGAGAGAAGTTGAAATCGATGCCCGCGTGACGTTCCAGCGTCGTCTGCATGTCGGCAATCAGCGCCTCTTTGCTGCGGTGCCCTTTCCATTGTCGTTTGGGGTGCAGCTTGACGAAGAGCTCGATGTTGTAGAAACCCGTGGCGTCGGTGCCGTCGTTGGGGCGACCCGTCTGGGTCATCACCTCGCTCACCTCGTCGAACCGCACCACCTCGTTCCGCAGCCGGTTGGCCATCTTCACGCTCTCGCCGAGCGAGATGCTCTGCGGCATGGTGGCGCGGATGTAGATGCTTCCCTCGTCCATTTGCGGTAAAAACTCGGTGCCCAGAAGGAAGAAAACACCCAGGCCGCCAAGCGTCAGTACCACCGCCACTGGCACCACCACCCTGCGGCGACAGTGCAGCCAGGCAAAGACGCTGTCGCACACACGGTTCACCACCTCTAGGAAACGGTTGCGGTGCTCATGCACATCTTTCTTCAGCAACATCGACGATAGCACAGGGACCAGCGTCAGCGTGAAAACCAATGCTCCAAAAAGGGCAAAACTGAGCGTGAAAGCCAGTGGCGAGAACATCTTCCCCTCCACTTTCTGGAAGGCGAAGATGGGCATTAGAGCGGTGATGATGATGAGTTTGGAGAAGGCTACCGAACGGGCTTTCTCGTTGGCCGTCGCCCGGATGGCACCGCCCTTGCTCCATCGTGCAAAAGCCTCGCGCCCCATTCGCCGCTGGCGGTCGTCGAGCATCACGAAGATGCCCTCCACCATCACCACGGCACCATCGATGATGATTCCGAAATCGATGGCACCCATCGACAGCAGATTGGCACTCATTCCGCATAGCCGCAGACAGATAAAAGCAAACAAAAGAGCCAGCGGGATAACCACAGAGACGATGACCGTGGTACGCCAGTCACGCATGAAAAGCAACACCACGAGTGTCACCAGCAGTATGCCTTCCAGTACATTGTGCAGCACCGTCTTAATGGCTAGGTTTACAAGGTCTTCGCGGTCGTAGAAAGGTTCGATGGTCACATCGGCTGGCAACTCGCGCTGTATCTCGGCCATTTTCTCTTTCAGTGCGGCGATGACTTTCTCGCTGTTCTCACCCTTGCGCATCACCACGATGCCCTCTACCACATCATCTGCTCCGCCTCGTCCCACCTGTCCCAGCGGCGGTTTGTAGCTTTCGCTGACTGTGGCCACGTGGCGCACCAGTACCGGTACACCGCCGAGGTTCTTCACCACGATGTTGCCAATCTCCTCCGTGTTGTTCAGCAGGCCGATGCCGCGCACTACGTAGGCCTCGCCGCCGCGCTCTATCACGTCGCCGCCCACGTTGACATTGCTGCCCGCCAACGCCTCGTAGAGCTCGATGGCCGAGATGCCATATTGTGTCAGCCTCCCCAGGTCGGCACTCACCTCAAAGGTGCGCACCTTGCCGCCGAAGCTCACCACGTCGGCTACTCCGGACACGCTGCGCAGCCGTCGCTCGATGACCCAATCCTGGAGGGTCTTCAGCTCGCTCACCGTGAGGCTGTCGCTATGCAGGGTGTAGCGATAGACCTCGCCCGTGGGGCCGTAGAGCGGTTGCACTTCGGGGCTCACGCCGTCGGGCAGGTCGGCATCGGAGAGTAGGTTGTATATCTGCTGCCGTGCAAAGTCGGCGTCGGCGTGGTCGTCGAAGAGCACCGTCACCACCGAGAGCCCGAAGAGCGTGGTGCTGCGGATGTCGGTCTTCTGCTGCACCGAGTTCATGGCTATCTCGATGGGGATGCTGACAAATTTCTCAATTTCTTCGGCCGAGCGGCCGGGCCATTGCGTGATGATGGTCACCTTGGTTTGCGTCACGTCGGGGAAGGCATCGACAGGCGTCTGCTGGAAGCACACCACGCCAGCCACCACCGCTACCGCCGTGAGCAGCAGCACCAATGTCCGCTGGCGCAGCGAGGTGCTGATAATGCGGTCGATAAGACTCATGGCTCAATATTTATTGTGGCGAACATGCCGGGCAGGAGGTGGCGGTCGCGATTTAAGAGGACTATGCGGACTTTCATGGTTTTGCTGTCGGGGTCGAGAGCGGAATAGACCTTGTCGACGGTGCCACGCCAGGTCTCGTCGGGATGGGCAAGGGTGGTGACGCTAACGGTGTCGCCTTCGTGCACACGACTGATGTCGCTCTCGTAGACGTCCCCCATCACCCATACCTTGCTGATGTCGGCCACCTCGAGCATGAGGTCGCCGGCCTGCACATACTGTCCGTTTGTCACCTCGCGCCGCAGCACGGTGCCTCGTCGCCAGGCACGGATGTCGCCCGTGGCCACCGCGGCCTGCTGTGAGAGGGCTGTCATTGCCACTTCGCAGCGTTCCATGGCCTCGGTCAGTTCGCGCTCCGATACCAGGCCGTCGTTGTAGAGCGACGATTTCAGCTTCATTTCCCTGTCGGCAAGGTAGTATTCTGATTCGACCTGCCGCCGCTGGATGTTGCGCTCGGCGGTTTCGCGTCCCAGCAGCCGGGCTATCAGCATGCCCGCACTCACGTCGTCGCCCACCTCAACGGTAAGCCCTTCCACCCTGCCGTCAACGGGCGCGACAATCCTCTCGGTGCGCGAAGGGTCTGCGACAACGGTGCCCGTCAGCGTGAGGGTGGCAACGGAGGCAGGCATCCCCGACGGTTTGGCAGATGGCAATACCGCTTCGATGGCAGACGGTGCCGTAATCTCGGCATCCTGCCCGCCATTGCAGGCAACGAACAAAAGGGCTACGGCCAGTGAAAGTGAAGTTGTCGTTTTCGTCATCATTATCTTTTTTTTATTGTCTGTCAACTATTCTATACACTTCCGCTCCGGCGGCCAGGTTGTAGTCGAGAGCTGCCGTGAGGAGGGCTCCGCGCGCGGCCACCGTCATCTCCTGCGCTTCGCGCCAGGCGGTGTAGATATCTATCAGTTCGAGCAACGAGAGGTTGTGGGCAAGGTATTGCCGTTCCACACCCTCAATGTCCCACTCGGCGAGGCTATCGGATTCCGCCACCAGACGGCGGCATTGCGCCAGACGTTCTGCGGCAAGGGCCAGCTGCTGACATTGCTCGCGCTCGGCCGCCGCAAGCATCGTCTGCCGCCGGTCGCGCTCCACCTCAGCACTGCGGATAGCGCCGCGATTGCGGTCGAAGAGAGGCAGCGTGATACTGGCCCCCACGGCCCAGAAGTTGTGACCTATGTTGCCGTTCTTGTCATACTCCACGCCCACGTTCACCCGTGGCCAAGCCAACGCTTTCTGTAGCCGAATTTCGGCATCGGCGGCTTCGCAGAGCGATGCATGGTAGCGCAGCAGTGCCGACTGTTCCAAGATGCTGTCAGAGGGAGCCGGCTCGTCGTTCAGATCAAGTTCTCCGATGCCGAACCCCGTCTCTTCCAGTCCTAGCATTACGGCCAATGCCGTTTTGCACTCGGCCACCGTAGCCTGGCGTTCCAACTGTTCCGAGAGCAGACCCAGGCGCAGGGTTTCCAGCCGTCGCACCTCCACCAGTGATACCGCCTGCGGATTGCGGCGGTAGGCGTCGAGGATGCGCTCCACGCTCTCGAGTTCGCCCCCTATCAATGCCGCCCTGCGCTGCACCGCCCACAGCTCGCACAGTTGCCGTTTCATCTGCATAGAGAGGCTGAAAGCCGTCCAGTCGTAGTCGGCCTGCGAGGCCCGTAGTTCGGCATCGGAGCGGCCAATGCGGTGGCTGCGACCGATGGGCAGCGGCTGGCTGACGCTGATGTCCACCTCGCCGTCGTTGCCGGGGTCGAGCCAGCGGCTGTTCAGGGGGTTATAGAGATTGTAGATACCGCTCACCTCGGGGTTCTCCCAGCGTCGTGCCTGCCGGGCGTTGGCTTCAGCCTCGGTGCAGGCGAGGCGTGACAAGCGGAGCTCGGCATTGCGCTCGGCAAGGAGCTGTTCGGCCTGAAGGACCGTGAGCGTGTCGATAATCTCCGTGTGGACGCTGTCTGCGCCGTCGCCCGCCCCACCTACACCACTGAAAGCCAGAAAAATAGTCAGAATTGCATTTCCATAAAACATGCTGCAAAGATACCGACTCTCCACGTGTCAGCACATTAGAAACCTCACAGATAGGATTAGAAAACTGTAAGGAAGGGAGACCTGCTATTTTGAAAAGCGGATGGTGAAGATGGTGTTCTCTGAGGATGAGGTGACGGTGAGCTGGGCACCGTTGCGCTGGAGCAGGGTGTGGGCCAAGGCGAGGCCGATGCCGTGGCCGGGGATGCCGTCGGCGTTGGCGGCACGGTAGAAGGAGTCGAAGATGTGTTCCAGCTCCTCGGCGGGGATGGGGCTGCCGTGGTTGGTGACGGAGACGGTGGGATATTCGGCATGAACCACCACGGAGCTCCCGTCGCCGTATTTGACGGCGTTGTCGATAAGGTTCCTTATGGCGATGTACAGCGCATCGGAGTCCATCTTCACGCGGAAGGGACCGTGGATATAAAGCTTGTGGGGAGGCAACTCGTTCTGGAAGAACCATTCCGAAAGGTCGATGCTCTCTGCTTTCTGCGGACGTTTGCGTGCATCGTCGATTGCCAGCAGTTGTATGATGATACCGTTGATGCGGTCGACCTGTTTTGCGATGCGCATCAGTGCCGAGCGGTATTCTTCGGGACTGCGGTCGCGCAACAGGGTCACGTCGCATTCGCCACTGATGACGGCTAGCGGGTTGTTGATTTCGTGCTGTGCATTGTTGACAAACATTTTCTCGGTCTGATAATTCTGGTCGATGCGGTTCACCATACGCGATGCCCAGAGGCGGCTGACGAGCCATAGCAGCAGCGAGGCACCGAGGACGAACACCACCAGCAGCAGACGCATGGTGTGGGCAATCTCGTCGCCGTAAGGGTTGCGGCTCAGCACCACGCTGGCGAACGTGCCGCTGTTGTCGTAGTAGAGCAGGGCTGTGCCCACCTCGCCCTCGTGGTCGAAGTGGACAACCTCGCCACGAAGCAACGAGGCAATCTGGGAACCTGTGAGTAGCGAGGAAAGTGCAGTCTCGATACTGTCTTTGGGGACGAATAGCTCTCGCGAGGTAGGAATGACATGTTGGCTGCGCTGCACGGCGTTGCGATACTTTACGGGGTCGAGGTCATCTTGCCCATAACGCTCCATGGCCAGTACACGGGCTTTCTCCTCTAGGTAGTTGTAATACAGTGAGG
The DNA here is from genome assembly GCA_016281475.1 of Bacteroidales bacterium. Next base: position 1,376 of record JAEEIS010000164.1, on the reverse strand, counting down.
AGATGTAATGCCGCGTACCAAAATAGAACACTGCGCTTGACACAAGAACCAGCAGGATGGTAATGGTGCTGTAGGTGAGTGATATTTTGCGTCCGGGTTTCATCTGTCACCGAATTTGTAGCCTTGCCCGACAATGGTGTGAATGAGTTTCTGGTCGAATGAGTCGTCAATCTTGCTGCGGAGATAGCGGACATAGACATCCACGACGTTAGTCGATGTGTCGAAATCGCGGTCCCATACGTCGCGCAGCAGGTCGCCACGCGAAAGCACCTCGCCGTGGTGCAACATCAGGTAGTCCAACAGGCGATATTCTTTGATGCTGAGGTAAATGTGCTTTCCGTCGCGCGTGGCGCGATGGGAAACGGGGTCGAGATGCAGGTCGCCGTATGTGCGTGAGGATGCTGTGGGGTGTAAATCGCTCCGCCGCAACTGTGCTTCGATACGCGCCAGTAGCTCGGTGAATTTGAACGGCTTAACCATATAGTCGTCGGCACCGGCACGGAGACCCATCACAATGTCGTCGGTGGTACCCAGTGCGGTCAGCATGATGATGGGCAAGTCATATCCATACTCTTGCCGAAGGCGGCGACAGAGATCGACTCCCGAAAGGCCAGGCATACGGATGTCGAGGATGGCGAGGTCGATTGTGCCGTCTTGCAGCTGCTGCCAGGCCTCGTTGCCGTCGGAGACTTGGAGGGTGTCATATCCGCAGTCGGCAAGTCCGCGACACACGAAGTCGCGGATAGAAGCCTCGTCGTCGGCAATAAGAATCCGTTTCATTGCTATTCTATATATGCGGTCTGTGCTGCCAGCGGCGCGAGGCATCCTAATAGTAATATGGTGAAAATGAGTATTCTCTTCATAAGATGACATCTGAAATTTTCAGCTGCAAAAATACGAATATATTTTCGAACGCAAGATTATTTTCCTCTAATGCCCGAAAAAAATGTTAATCAGAAACTTCTCCATTATCTTATATGATTCAAACCAGCAATTTGACAATACCTTTTGGATCGAGGCTCCCAGGCCAGACGGAAAAGAGAAACAGGGGTCGCTGTTACATGGCGACATTCGGAGCAATGGGAATGGATGAAATTTGTCGCGACTGAATCGCGACACACACTGGAACGGGAGCGGGGCTGAAGCCACTGACACGGGACAACCCGTTGGGGCGGAGGCAAGCGGCTGGGAACGGGACGAAGCTGCGGGGATGGCGGGCATTAAATGCCCGGGCAATGGACGAAGGGGAGAAACGGGGCTGACGCCCCGGGCACGGTGGCTTTTTTATGGGATGAATGGGCGATTTGGGCGGAATGGGTTATTTGATTGATTTTCAGGTGTTTTGGTGTAAAATAGACAAATGGCTGGTTTTGTGG
>JAEEIS010000023.1 GCA_016281475.1 Bacteroidales bacterium | reverse complement strand
GGCACGGTCGTAGATGTAGACTGAGAAGTTCTCCTGCTCGTTGGCAGTGTAGATCTGGAAGGTGCTGTTGTCGGGACGCTCTGGAGTGAAAACGTTGGGCGCGAAGAAGGTGAACTGGGTGACAGGGAGGCGGAACACGGCGGTGTCGGAGCACTCGAGGTCGTTATAAGCGACGAGCGTCACTTCGACCGAGTCGGAAGGCACCTCGCCGAAGTTGTGGCTGCACGGTGAGGTGGTCTCCATGGCGGTGCCCTCGTTGAAGTACCACACGCGTCTCACGCTGTATGGCGAGGCGTCGGTAAGTGTGACAATGGGGTTGTCCGAGTCCACGAAGTTGGGGTAGTATTCCACGGTGGCGACGGGGACGGGGTGTACGGTGATGGTCTCGGTGAGGGGGCTGGCGTTGCACTCGTTGGTGCCGTGGCCAATGAGGGTGTAGGTGGTGGTCTGGTGCGGCGTGACGGTGATGTCGGCGGGTCCGTGGCCGGCCTCGTCAAGCAGCATGTCGAGTGTGGAGTCTGGCGGCTCGGCGGTCCAGGAGTAGCTGTAGGCGGCTTCTGCGCTCAGCGACACCGCGTCGCCATCGCACATGTCGTGCCGGGTGATGGAGAGGCGCGGGTTGACGCGGTAAGCGTTGACGCTGTCCCATGCCACGCACTGCTTGGTGCTGATGACCTTGACGTAGTATCTGCAGGTGTCGTCGTAGGGCAGCACGCGTAGGGTCTGGCCCTCGGCAATCTGAGTGGAGCCCGGGAGGGTGTCGAGATACCAGCGGTAGGAGCAGCCCTCGGTCTCGGTGGAGACGGTGATGTCGGTCTGCTGGCCGTTGCATACTACTGTGTCGCCCGTCACCTCCAGTTCTGGATGTTGGAAAACCTCGATGGTGTCGAAGGCACTGCTGGTACACCAGGTGGTGTCGGTTACAAAGATACTGTCGGTGGTGAAGAGGCCATTGTAGGCCACCATCTCCACGGGGTTCTTGTATTGCTCGAATACTTTCGAAATCTGCTGCGGGCCGTTCGGGTGGGTCTCGTCGTTGCCGTTGCCGTCGACATTGTGGAAAATCCAGTCGCGCCGTCTGCTGTTGGGGGTGCGGTCCTCGAGTATCACGGTTTCGGCGACGCAGACCTCGGTGGCCGAGGGCTCGAGTACGGGCGTCGGGCGACCGAGGGCGAAGATGGTGTAGGTGCTGTCGCTGTAACACTCGTGGTCGTCGCGGTTGTATGAACGTACCTTCACTGCATACAAGGCTGACGAGTCGTACTGGTGGTAGGCCTTGCCGCCCATCATGGAGTCGACGACTACCGTGGTGGTGTCGGAGCCGGAATAGAACCACCACTTCGTAACCGAGGTGTCGCAGCCGTTGTTGTCGTTAGGCACATAGCTCATGTTGGTGAGCTTCAGTTCGCTGTCGCAGGTCTTCAGCGAGTCTATCTTCATGGAGGGCTTTGTGTTCTGCACGCTCACATACACCTTCGAGATAAAGGGGATATTGGGGTTCATGGCGGAAGTCATGTCGCAGCGAAACACCTGAATGTTGGTGTAGGTGTTTGCATTGGGACCTTCGGTCAGGAAGAAGTCCTCCACTCTACAATCGTATGTGTTGTCGGGGCTGTCTGCTCTCACCAGTGTGAAGTTGATGCTATCGGGCACCGCCATCAGGCTAGCGATGCCGTCCATGCCCGAATTGCTCTTATACCAAGCGTAGCTGGTCAGTCCCGGAGGCGCAGAAAGTCTCTGCACCGAGGTGGTGGCACCCGCAGGGCATCCCGAAGTCTTAATCTCCATAGCCTGGCATTCGCCCGCGATGTAGGCGCAGCCATAGTGGGCCGAATAGTTGCAGTCGCCCGCGCCAATCTTGATGCGTACGGTCTCGTAGATATACTTGTTGAGGTTGATGGCCACCTTGTTCCACGGCAGGTAGATGTTGCATTCGTAGGTGGCACCCGTGTGCAGGCCGTTCGAACCCACGAAGAAGGGCGACACATCGGTGCCGCTACCCGTCGGGGTGGGGCGTATGTAGCACAGCGTGTCGCCGCCGATGCGCTCCCATGTGTTGCCGCTGACTCGGCGCTCGATTTCGATAGCAAATTCGGGGTTGTCCGACGTTCCATGCTGTCCGTTCTGTAGTGACAGGGCGTACCAGATGAAGATGAGCGAGTTCTGCGGGCGCACATCGAACTGGTAGCACAGCATCTCAGCCTCATGCGTGCCGCCACAGTTGTTGCCCAGTCGGATAGAGCTGGTGTAGGTGCTGTCGGGCGGCAGATAGGAGAGGTGGTTGAAGGTGAGGGGGTCATAGCCCGGTCCTTTGATTACGAAACGGTTATACGTATCCGACTGGCCGTTGATATTGGTGGAGGAACTGCTTGAGCAGTTCGACGAGGAAGAGCGGGAGGTAAGTTGCCCTGCCGCTATCTGGGTGCCCCAAAGCTTCATGCCCCAGTTGCCGCATACGCTGGTCTGATATTCGCGGCTACCCTCAAATCCATACCACTGCGCGTTTGCAATGTTGGTGCCGGTGATAACGAAATTGGTCGGGTTCTTCAGTCCCCTGCAGTAGTTCTGCTGCTGCCCCATAGCGTTCCCTGCTGCCAGTGTCAGCAGCACTAGAAGCATTGCGCGTCCCCATATAGTTGTCTTATGTGTCATTTTTTTGTAGTTTTGTTAGTCACATTTTGTCCTTCGACGCTATATAGACTGAAAAAAGCCGTTTTTGTTGCACTTTTTTCAAAATAAAATGTTAAACTTTCTTAACCTAATTTTTAACTATTTATATTATAGTGATTTGTTTTATTCTTTTTTGTGCCATTTTTCTTGCCAAAAGAACTCTCAGCCGGATTAGCAGCTATTTTGGAAAGAACTATTCCACTCTATTACAAAAAAGCCAGCAGTATATTCTTCTGCTGGCTTGTGTGGGAGTAATTGGGTTCGAACCAATGACCTTCTGCTTGTAAGGCAGACGCTCTGAACCAACTGAGCTATACTCCCTTATACGAGGCGAAAGCATCTCGTCATCTCTCGTAACGATTTGCAAAGATACACATTTTTTGCGACATGGCAAACTTTTTTTGCACCAATCGGAAAATAATTGTACTTTTGCATCTCAATAACACCTCATACATACCCTATGAACACTATCAGACATACCACACTTTCAGTCCTTTTGATGCTCTGCGTCGTTGTCGCAGGATGCTCACACGAAGCCACGCCGCCTGCCGACGTATTCTCCGAAACCACGATGGTCGACTTCCTTGAGCAGGCCTATCTCCTCGAAGGCTTCTACGCCATCGAGACAGGCTATCAGTACGACACCCTGCACCCCGAGATGCTGGCCTCCTACGACAGCCTGCTAGCCTCCTACGACATCACGCGCGACGACTTCGAGCGCAGCGTCCGCTGGTATGGCGACCACCCCGACATCTACGAGCGCGTCCACGACTCGGTGCTCGCCCGCATCGATGCCGCCATGGAGGACTAGTAGCTACTCATCCCCGCTATTGGCATCGCTGAGGGTGGCGTTCCTACCGTCGATGAAGATACCCTCTGGCAGCACTAGCGGAACGTACACCAACCATTTGCCTTCTTCTTTTACAACCATGATTTCGCTCTCCAGTTCCTTGATTGGTGTGGTCTTTTTATAACCCACCACTGCAGTGTCGCCAGCTATGGTTATTTCGCCCAACTCGATAGTAGCAGGCGTGTTCGACTCCATATACTCTTTCGGTGTCATCGGTATTAGTTTGTCACGCAAGAATGTGAGTGTCTTTTCTTGCGTTTCTTGATTGGCATAGGGCATTGCTTCGTCAATCAAATAGTTACCTGTTGCGTCCAGATAGCCTTGTGCCACGCGGGCTATTTCTTTTTCATCTCTGTTGCAGGCGGCAATGAGGCACATCAGGCACACAGCCGCCATTGTTGCATAATACTTCATTTTACTTGTCTTGTTGTCTTGCAATTAAAAAGAGTCTGGAATCACGTCCCAGACTCTTTATGTAAAGTTATGAAACGGTGTTAGTTTTTCTTGATAGCGACACCGCCATTGCCAACGGATACAGAACCGCTATTGGTGTTCACGGACATCTTGCTGGCATCGACCTTGCCTTCACCGCTCTTGGTGCTGACAGAGGCGCCGCCCTTCTTGTTGATAGATACGCTTGTGCCCGAAGCGGTGTTTACAGTCATCTTGCTGGCATCAACCTTGACTTCGTTTTTGGGCTCTTCCTTCTTGGTGGCCTTTTTCTTAGGGGTGGTGGCCTTCTTGACGGGCTCCTCCACTACGACCTCCTCAACGGGAGTGCTGTCGATAACCTCTTCGACCACGGTGTCGACGGGGACTACGGTGTCAATCAACTCCTCGACAGGAGCATTGTTGTTGCAAGCAACGGTAAGACCCATTACTGCCAATGCAAAGGCTAATATCTTAACGGACTTTTTCATTGTTCAGAAATATTAGGTTATTTCATTTTAGCCACAGCGGTGGTAACCTTGTTCATGCCCTTAGCAGCGGTGAGGCTCTGGTTCACGATGTTGGCGGTAAGGCTCTTATTGCTCAGTGCGGAATCGTTGAAATCGATGGTGGTGAGGTAACCCTGCTCGTCAACCATCTCAGTAACATGAACCATCTCGGCGTTCACAACAGCGCTCATAACCATAGCGTCGGCATCCAGAGCAGTGATGTTGTAGGTCAAGTTCTTTGCCCACCAGTCACCGGTTCTGTTTTCTGCGCTGAGGTCCCAAGAGGTGTTCTCGTAGTACCACAACCAAGCTTGATGGCCAAAATGAATGCTCACCATGCCATCACCAGTTTCTTCCATCCAAGGAGCATCGGTAATAGTACCAGTGGTGGGAGCACCTTCAAAGTAGCACATGAGGTAGAAAAGAGGATAGGACTGGGGAGTCTCACTTTGAGTGGCAGCAAGTAAGAGGGCGTTGGAACCCATGGTGCCGTTGGTGTAACCAGCAGTCCAGGTGTTAGTACCGAAGGTAACATTCACACCGGCGACTTCGGCGAAGTTGGCGGTATAGGTGGCGTTGCCAGTAACGGTGATGATACGGGGGTTGCTCTCATTGCCGTCGTTCCAGTTGACGAACTTGTAGCCCTCGTTGGGGGTGGCGGTCAGGGTTGCGGTAGCTGCAGAGTCGTACTCGCCGCCGCCAGTCACGGTGCCATAAGCTGCATCGTTAGCAGTCACGGTGATGGTGTACTTAGGCGTGGTGGGAGTGGGGTTGTTGGGGTCCGGTTCGCAGCTGACAAGCATCATGGCGCCAGCGACAAACATAACGCTGAATAACTTAACAATGTTTTTCATGTTTTGTGTTGTTTTTTAATTGTTTATAGGATTAATAATTGTTTTTTTCGTCTCTTATCGATTTGCAAAAGTACAACTTTTTTTGTTAATTGGATGTTTTTTCCTCTTTTTTTAGATTTTTTTTGATTAGGGAGGCATCTGTCCAAGCCTTGTTCTCCAGCCCCTATACATATTTATTTTATCCGCCGTACCGTTTCGTACGGATTCCTACCGCATTGTACCGATTATTACTGATTGGGGTATCCTTTGGGGCTGTAGGAGCGAAGAAGTGCTTGATATGGATTGGTTGAAAATCGGGGTTTGTCGGGAACTGCCAGGGGGACGGGGTGGGCGGCTTATTTGACGTCGAGGGCGTCGCGGATGCCGTTACCCAGCAGCATGAAGGCGAGGACGAGGAGCATGATGGCGGCTCCGGGGAGGAGTGCCAGGTAGGCGTTGTCGAGCAGGATGTAGCTGTAGTTGTCCTTGACCATGGTGCCCCACGAGGGCATGGGGGGCTGCACGCCGATGCCGAGGAAGCTGAGGCCGGCCTCGAGGAGGATGGCGCTGGCGAAGTTGGCGGCGGCGACGACGATGACGGCTCCGGTGATGTTGGGCAGGATGTGGTGGAAGATGGTGCGGAAGGAGCTGTAGCCGAGGGCGCGGGCGGCTTCGACGTATTCTTTTTCCTTGACGCTGTAGACTTGGCCGCGTACCACGCGGGCGATGTCGACCCACATGGTGAGGCCGACGGCTACGAAGACTTGCCAGAATCCTTTGCCGAGGGCGAAGGTGATGGCGATGACGAGGAGGACGGTGGGGATGGCCCAGACGACGTTGATGAGCCAGGTGACGAGGTTGTCGACCCATCCGCCGTGGTAGGCGGCGAGTGCGCCGAGGGTGATGCCGATGAGGAGGGCTATGAGGAGGGCTATGAAGCCGACGGAGAGGCTGACGCGGCTGCCTATCATGAGCATGCTGAGCACGTCGCGTCCGTAGGCGTCGGTGCCGAGGATGAAGGTGCGGGTGGTGGATTTGACTATTTGCGACTGTGCCACGCGGCGCACGGGTCCGTCGTTGGGGGTGGAGCCGGTGTAGCTTTCGATGTCGAGGCTGTCGCCCACGGGGGTGGTGGCGTAGGTGGGTATGGCTGTGTAGGGGAGGGGCTCGCCGACGAGCATGCGGCGCAGCGGGTTGCGGCTGGGCTGGGGAAGTCCGTCGTCGACGTAGGTGAATTGTATGGGTGTGAATGGCTTGAGGGTGGCGAGTTCGAGGTATTGCTGGTTGCAGTGGGGGGTGTGGTCGGGGGTGATGAGGTAGCCGAGGATGGCCACGAGGGCGAAGAGGCCGATGACGACGAGGCTGGCGACGGAGAGCCGGTTGCGGCAGAAGCGGTGCCACGCCAGGGCGGAGAGGGAGGTGCCCTGGGCGGGGGCCTGCTGGCGCAGGAAGCGGCGCTGGCGGCGGGAGAGGAGGTCGTGGAGACGCATGGGAGTTGAGAGTTGAAAGTTGAGAGTTGAAAGTTATGCTTCCGTTACAGGAGGCCGAGTTCGCATTTCACTTCGTCGCTGAGGGTGTTCCAGTCCCATGGGGGGTCGAAGGTGAGCTCAACGTCGACGTTTTTGATGCCTTGGATGTAGCCTACCATCTGGCGCACTTCCATGAACATGTATTCGGCTTCGGGGCAGTCGGGGGCGGTCATGGTCATGAGGATGCGGACGTTGAAGTCGTCGTCGATGTCGATGTTGTAGATGAGGCCGAGGTCGTAGATGTTGACGGGAATCTCGGGGTCATATATGTTTTTCAGACAGTTGACGATGGCGTCGTGGAGGGTTTCTTTGGTGGGGGACATGGGAATTGGGGGTTGAAAGTTGAAAATTGAAATGGTTGTTACTGATTCATCTGCGAGAAGGCGAGGGCGTAGAGCCTGATTTGTTTGACCATGGAGGTGAGGCCGTTGGAGCGGGTGGGTGAGAGGTGTTCCTTGAGGCCTATCTGGTCGATGAAGTGGAGGTCGGCGGCGAGGATGTCGTGGGGAGTCTGGCCGTTGAGGACGCGGATGAGGAGGCTGATGATGCCGCGAGTGATGACGGCGTCGCTGTCGGCGCGGAACCAGAGGCGGCCGTCGCGGTGCTCGCAGCTGAGCCATACGCGGCTTTGGCAGCCTTTGATGAGGTTGCTTTCGGTCTTGTCCTTTTCGTCGATGACGGGGCATTCTTTGCCGAGGTCGATGATGTAGGCGTATTTGTCGAGCCATTCGTCGAAGGAGGCGAATTCGTCGATGATGTTTTGTTCGATTTCTTGGATGGTCATATTTTGGGAGATTTTTTTTTGGAGAGGTCGGAGAGGTCGGAATGGTTGGGGTTTTCGGATGGGGCGGATGTTTTATTTGGGGGCGGTGCGGATTACGTAGAGGGCGATGATGCCGAAGATGAATTGGGGGAGGAGGACGGCGACGAAGGGGTTGAGGGTGCCGAAGACGGCGTAGACGGTGGAGATTTTCATGAAGACGATGAATCCGAAGGCGAGGGTGATGCCGATGGCGAGGTGGACGCCGATGCCGCCTCGGGTCTTGCGGCTGGAGACTCCCACGCCGATGAAGGTCATGACGATGATGGCGAGGGGGTTGAGGAGCCGTTGGTAGAGTTCGATTTTGGCGGCGACGACGGCGGAGGAGCCACGCATTTTTTCGCGATGGATGTAGTGGTGGAGGTCGATGGAGTTCATGGTGGCGATGTTGGCGGCGGAGGAGTTGAAGTCGTCGGGGGTGACGTCGAGGGCGCGGAGCGAGGTGCCTTCGTCGCGCGAGATGTGCTCTTTGCGGCCGTCGATGGTGTGGTGTACGAAGCCTTCGCAGTTCCATTTGCCGGAGACGGTGTCGAAGGTGATGGTGCGGCAGGTGATGCGGTCGGTGAGGTGGTACTGTTCGTCGTAGACGTCGCGGTGGAAATCGTTGACGCGCATGTTGTTGGCATCGTAGCTTTGGGCATAGACCTGCACGCCAGGACGCTGCTGGAAGTGCATGTTGCTGAAGTAGTTGGGGTGGTGTATGTAGATGTATTGGTTTTCGAAGTCGGCGAGTGAGCGGTTGTTGACGGGGATGAGGAAGTTGCCGAAGGCGAGGACGATGAGTGCGACGATGAGGGAGCCGTAGAGGTAGGGGCGCAGCAGACGGCGGTAGCTGATGCCGCTGCTGAGGATGGCTATTATCTCGGTGTGGCCCGCCATCTTGGAGGTGAAGAAGATGACGCTGATGAAGATGAAGAGCGGGCTGTAGAGGTTGATGAAGCCGGGGATGAAGTTGAGGTAGTATTGGAAGACGACTTCCTTGAAGGGCGCGTGGCCGCCAAGGAAGTCGTCGAGTTTTTCTGATACGTCGAATGTGATGACGATGACAATGATGAGTGCCATCGCCAGGAGGAATGTCTTCAGGTACTTGGCGAGAACGTATCTGTCAAGTTTGGAAAAGGCCTTCACCCTTATTCGATGCCGAAGAGTTTCTGGAACTTAGTGAGGCAGTCGAGGACGTTGGTCTTGACGTGGATGAACTCGTCGATGCCGTAGCCCTGGTAGGTTTCGACCATGTCCTTGGGGTAGCCGGCGAGGACGATGCTGCGGACCTTGCCTTTGAGGCCTTGGCAGGCGGGCTGGGTGAGCTCGGCGTATTCGTCGTCGCTGGAGCAGAGCACCACGATGTCGGCCTTGGCCTCGAGGGCTGCCTTGACACCTTCTTCGGCGGTCTTGAAGCCGGGGTTGTCTATAATCTCGTAGCCTGCCACACCGAAGAAGTTGGTGGCGAAGCCGCTACGAGCCTTGCGCATGGCGAGGTTGCCGTAGGTGAGGAGGAAGACCTTGGGGCGGATGCCGCTGCGTTCGGTGGCGAGGCGCAGGTGCTCGAAGGCTTCGGCACCGCGGTATTGGCGGAGGGTCTTGAACTCGGGGGTGCAGTCGCAGCAGCATTTCTTGCCTCCGTCGGCAGGGAGTGTGATTTTGTCTGCCATCTTCTCAAGCAGGTTGGGGTATTGGTTGGTGCCGAGGATGGTGGTGCGGCGGGTGGCGATGTCCATGTCGCGCTGTTGGGCTATCTTTTCGACTTCGTCCTGCACATAGTTGGCACGGATGGCCTTGGCCATGCCGCCTTTCTCTTCGACGGAGAGGAAGAGCTGCCAGGCGTACTGGGCGATGCTGTCGGTGAGGTTTTCGATATAGTAGCTGCCGCCGGCGGGATCGACGATTTTGTCCATGTAGCTTTCTTCCTTGAGGAGGAGCTGCTGGTTGCGGCCGATGCGGTAGCCGAAGCTGTCGCTCTTTTCGAAGGCGATGTCGAAGGGGTTGGTGGTGATGCTGTCGGCACCGGCGATGGCGGCACTCATGGTCTCGGTGGTGGTGCGGAGCATGTTGACGTAGGGGTCGTAGACCGACTTGTTCCAGAGGGAGCTGGTGGCGTTGATGAACACCTTGTTGCAGCATTCGCAGGCGGGGTGGTATTGCTCCACGATTTTGCTCCAGAGGAGTCGTGCGGCGCGGATTTTGGCAATTTCCATGAAGTAGTTGCTGCCGGTGGCGAAGTTGAAGACGAGACGGGAGGCGACGTCCTTGACATCGAGGCCGAGGTCGGTGAGGTGAGCGAGGAGGTCGTTGGCGGCGGCGAGGGTGAAGCCGAGTTCCTGCACGATGTTGGAGCCGGCGTTGTGGATGTGGCGGCCGTTGACGGCTAGCACATGGAACTTGGGCAGGTTGGCCTTGGCGTATTCGACCAGTTCTTTAGCCTCTTGGTAGCACTGTTCCTCGCCACCCTTGAACTGTCCGTGGAGCAGGGCGCGGCCGTAGATGTCGAAGTTGCAGCTGCCCTCGACTTTGGCGGGGTCGAAACCGCCTTGTTTCACCACTTCGACGAACAGCTTGAGGATGTCGAGCATGTTCTTGCCGCAGGTGAAGTTGACCTTGCAGGCTTCGGGGTGGATGTCCTTGAGGAGGATTTGCATGTCTTCGAGGTTTTTGACCTTGCAGGTGCAGAATCCGATGCTGTTGGCACCGCGATTGAGGGCCTCGATGGCGAGGGCGTTGGCTTCGGCAAGGCTGTCGGCGGAGATGTCCTGACGGATGTCCCAGACGTTATTGTCAGCATGTTTGCCACGAGTGAAGGGGGCTTGGCTTGGGTTGCTGTCGAGGTATTCGAGGTTTTCCAAGTCTTCGGCACGGTAGTAGGGCTTCACTTTGAAACCTTCGATGGTTTTCCAGACTAGTTTCTTCTCGTAGTCGGCACCTTTGAGGTCTTTATTGATGACTTCCTCCCATTTTTCGGTGGATACCGGCGGGAACTCGCTGAACAATTTGTTGTCTTCCATTATGTTGTGTTTTTATTATTATCTGTCGCTAAAAAGCAAAGATACGACTTTTTTTTAATACTGACGTTTTTTTTCGTTGGTAGGCTTGTTTTTATATATTTGGGCGCATTTTTATACAATATTTTGGTGAAGGTGGCGTTATAATATACGTTATAATATATAAGAAAAAGAAGTGGTCATGGGTCTATTGAGGCGGTTGTTATGGATAGTCGGCGTAATGCTGGTTTTCAGTGTCGGCTCTGCAAAAGGGCAGACAGTGGGAGGCTATCGGTTTGAGACGGGGGTTGATTCGACGCTGTGGGTCGATATGACGGGTGCCCAGTATTATATCGACCCGACACGGATGATAGACTTAGGTTTCGAATTTTACTTTTGTGGCTCGTTTTACCGGCAATTGTCTGTTGACTTCGTAGGTACAATTGGTTTTGAACCTACACGGGAGGGGTATGGCAATACTGTCACGCCCCCTCTCTTGGCTTCGTATGGTGCGGGACTGAGAGCCGAGTCGGTGCATTGGAAGGTGGTGGGTGCTGCGGGGAATCGAGTGTGTGTGATTGAATATGGGATAAATGTGGAGGGGTTGTCTGTACGTCATATCCAGGTGCAGATTTCGGAGCGGGACGGCGGAATCCTGTATCTGTATGGTGACCGTGGCTATTCCTATCAGTTTAATATATTCTGGATAGGCATAAAGGGCGAATATGGCACGGAAGTGTATGTCAATATGTACAACGCAGTATCGGACAATGTGGTTTATTGGCAGACGGGCTTTTTCGACTGGCCGGGCGAGAACCGCTACTATCGGCTTGTGCCCGATACGATAGCTTGTTGCGGAATGCCGAGTAAAGTGAGAGTGACACGTGTCGCCGACGAGCAGGCATGTGTGAGTTGGAGGCATTCGCTCAGGGTGATAAGGTATGGGTTTGCCTATCGTCAGATTGGTGCCAGCCAAGAGTGGACACAGTTGGTTGTGGTTGATACGAGTGTGGTACTCAACAATCTTCTTCCATCGACGGATTATGAGTATTATGTATATGCGGTTTGTGGTCAAGGGTGTAGGAGCGACAGCGTCAGTGGCAGTTTTAAGACACTTTGTTCGTCGGATGCGGCCAACCAAATTAATTTCTCCGACCTTTATTCTGACAATGTGATTTGTCGCATAGGTACTTATGTGAGTCCTTCAACTGGGATAGGTGTTGTTGATCATGGCCCGCAGAGTGTAACCTCTCGACATACAGTCCATACCGACATGAATGAGAGGGATTATTACACGGGGTCGCAGTTGCGCACAATCCCTAAAGGCCATTGTCGGTCGGTGCGGCTGGGGAATAGTAATACCCATGCCTTGGAGGAGTCGATTACCTATATTCTCAAAGTGGACACCAATCAGTATGACTTGATATTGCTCCGTTATGCCATTGTAGAAGAGGATCCCGGTCACACTAGTGAGAACCAACCTCAATTTATATTGAGTGTGCTAGACTCTACGGGTGAGTTGATAGACAGCTGCTATTATGCCAATTTTGTGGCTGGGGTAGGGGATACGATGTGGCATCCGGGTATAGGTCTTGTGAAGTGGCGCGATTGGACGACAGTGGGCGTAGACTTGACACCTTTGCACGGACGAACCATCTATGTGATGTTGGACAACTATGATTGTGCGCAAGGGGGACACTTTGGCTATACCTATTTCACATTGGAGAGCGGATACAAACGGTTGCAATCGGCCTATTGCGGGAATACCGATACCAACATATTCTATGCCCCCAAGGGCTTTGAGTATAGGTGGTATCGTGCTGATACGCCAGACAGCACGCTCAGTCGGGCTGATTCGTTGTTGGTGGTGGGGGAAGGGGTGTATAGGTGCCGTGCTTCTTTTGCCACGGGCGACAGCAGTTGTGGCGTTACGCTAACCACGAATGCAGGTACTCGCTACCCTATGGCTGCATTCACGGTGGTGCCGACAGATAGTTGCGGATATTCGTTCAGGTTTGAAAACCACAGCGTGGTTACCCGTGACGAGGCTCACGACCAGCCTACAAATGAGCCTTGCGAGCAATATCTATGGCGTTTTGGGGATGGTATGGAATCTACTGCCATCAGTCCGATACATGCCTTTGAGACTGGTACGTTCGACGTGGAGCTGGTGGCGATGCTTGCCAATGGTCAGTGTCGCGATTCGGTACGTCAGAACGTTGTAGCCAACCATTTGAGTGATACGGTGTTTGATACGGTTTGTACGGGTGGTGTATACACTTTCCACAATCTGAATTTCTATTGGCCGGGATTTTATTATGTTGATGTAGGCTGTTGGCGGCATTCGTTACAGTTGGCACAGCAACAGTTTTTCTATCAGGAGTTGGAAGACACCGTCTGCCAAGGCGAGGTGTATCCATTGGGCGATATGAGTTTCGATGCTGCGGGGGTGTATGATGTCCATCTGAAGTCGGTTGATGGGTGCGACTCGTCGTACCATTTGACGTTGACGACCCGACCGCTGCCGGTCGGTGCTTATGAGATAGCCCGGGTTTGTCAGGAGAGTCCATATTACTATCTCAAAGGGACATATCGCATGGCAGACCCTTCGCTGGCGGAGCCCGGGAGTGTGGCGTTTGTGGGTGAGGACGGCTTGGTGTACCGATGGAGTGCCTCGTCGGCTGTCGCCCCGCTGCCTTATCTGACAGACGAAGGTGAGGTACGTGTCGCCCCGAGACAGAGGACCACCTATTATGTGCAATGTGAGTATGAAGATAGGCCAGCCTGCCCGGTGGTTGATACCGTTGAGCTGATGCCGTTGATGGAGATTGTTGCCGACCTTGAGGTGGCACCCGAATGGCTGGGATATGACAAAATGGATATTACGGCCCTTGACCGCAGTCGACATGCGGCAGGCAGGCATTGGCTTGTGGACGGAGAGGAGCAGGACGAGGAGGGACCGGTGCTGTATTACACTGCCCGGGACGATGCGGACAGCGTGAGGGTGGCGGTGGTGGCATATAACGATGTCTGCACCGACACGGCGGAGCGCGTCGTTCCCGTCTTACGGCACCTGCTGATGTTCCCCAATGTGTTTACCCCCTCGCTTGGCACAAACAATAGGTTTGGTCCCATCGGGTTCGGCATCACGGATTACGAGTTGTGGATTTATGACCGTCGGGGAGCCTTGGTGTTTCACAGCACGGACATGGACGAGTGGTGGGACGGCACCTGCAACGGCATGCCACTGAGACAGGAGGCGTATGCATATATCTGCCTATATACCACTCCTACGCACGACCGCCTGTCGACGACAGGCCTTGTGACATTGTTGCGGTAGGGCTATTCGCAGGGCAGCACTTGGCAGCGGTCGGGACCGATATAGAGGAGATAGCCTTTGACGGTGTCGGAATGAGTGATGGCGGCGATGGCCTGACAATAACGGGCCACTTGGGTGCGGTGTTCGTGGCGGGGAACACCAGTTTTGAAATCCACAACCCATGTTTCGGTAGGAGTGTAGACGATGCGGTCGGGGCGGAGCACTTCGCCCTGCCAGACGAGACTGCATTCGTTCATGCAACGGTAGGCGGGGTCGAAAAATCGAGATACTTCTTCTTGCTGCATCATATTGTGGAGGGTGTTGCCCAGCAGGACTGCTTCATCCTCTTCTATGGGGTGATGCAAAAGGTATGCGGACAGCACGGTATCGCTTTCGTCGCGGTGTAGAAGTTGGGCCAATAGGTCGTGCAATTGGTTGCCACGACGGATGGCGGTTTCGTCTAGTTCGCCAAACAGGGCAGACGATTGGTCGGCGATGGCGATGCGATGCGTCCAGTCGGGATAGCTTAGAGTCAGGAGCTGGATGTTGTGGGATGAGTCCTTGTCGGTTGAGGTACGGACGTTGGCGTTGTCGTTGCTCAGTGCATACACTTGCGGGCGCAGCTCGTGGGTGTCTGACCGTGTGGCGAGATAGTCCTGTAGAAGAGAGGTGTAGTCGGTGGTGCCATCCTTTTTGGGGGCCTGACAATAGACAAGTAATTTCTCACGAGGGCGGGTGAGGGCGACATAGAGGATGTTGATGCGGTCCATGTCGCACTTGCGCAGTTCGTCGCTGTTCTCGTTGTCGAAAACTGTGTGTTGGTCTTTGCTGGGCAGAATCAGACCGGCGGGTAGCGAAAGCCCCTTTGTCTCGTCGATGTGCACCCAGATGTTGTCTTGACGGTTGGGTTTATTGAGGATGGGGTAGATGATAATGGGAGCCTCGAGTCCCTTGGCCTTGTGTATTGTCATCAGACGCACGGCATCGAGGTCGGAGGAGGTGCTGGTGGAGAGTTTGTCTTGCTGCTCGTCGAACCACTCCACAAATTCTGTCAGATCTTGGCGGTGGTTGGTGCAGTATTTTGCCACCACGTTGAGAAAGGTGGCAGTGTAGGCGGTTTCGATGCCGCCGAGGTGTAGCATTCGCAAAGCCTCCTCACAGCAGTCGTAGAGTCCTAGCCTACGGAGTCGGTCGCAACGCAGAGGTAGTCCTTCAGCCTGTAGGAGTGCGTCGAGACTGGGTATGGGAACTGTTATAGAGGCTAGGAAGTCGGCCGAGAAATCGCGCTGTACGATGCCTAGGTTGCGCAGGTAAATTAATACTCGTGCGGCAGCGACGCGGTCGGTGCCGTCGATGAGGTATTGCATCAGACTGCGTAGCATCATGACCACTTGGCTCTGCGTCAGCAGGAAGGACTCGTTCGACACAACAGGTACACGATGTTCGGTAAGGAAGGCGGAAATTTCGGCCAGGGTGACTTTGTCTCGTGCCAGCAGGGTGATGTCACGATAGCTGTACCCAAGCTCGTCCACTTGCCGATGTATGTCGTTGAGTATTTCCTGCCACAGCGAATCATGTCCTTCGCCAAGTTCCCAAAACCCAAGTTGGACATAGCCGCCTTCTTTGACAGGGGTTTGCACCAGATCGGGACGTTCGCCACTGCCTAGGTAGATGTCTTTTAATTCGGCATTGTCGGGGAATCGGTTGCGGATGACCCATTCGAAGAAGGCGTTGTTGAACTCCACAATGGTGCGCCCTGTGCGGAAATTCCTGTCGAGATGAGTGATGTTGCTTACGTTGGGATGCTCGAAGATGTGTCCGTGTAGGGGACTATCGACATGAGGCAGAGAGACGAACTGTTCCACGTCGCCTTGACGGAAACGGTAGATAGCCTGCTTGCCATCGCCTACGACTAGCGAAGTGTGGTTGGAGGCAACGCCATTTTCCACCAGTGGTACCAGATTGAGCCACTGCATACGTGAGGTGTCTTGGAATTCGTCGATGAGGTAGTTCCAGTAGCGGTTGCCCAACCGCTCGTAGATGAAGGGGGCAGGCTCGTCGCGCACCACGTCGGCGATGCGTTTGTTGAACTCGGCGATGTGGACGATTTCGTTGTCGCGGGAGTAGCCTTCGACCAATTCGCCCAATTTGTTAAGCAGGGCAAGGGAATAGATGTTGCGCAACAGAAGTCGGCGCGTATTGTATAGACGACCCTCGCTGTTGTGCAGTTGAAGGTAGCGTTGGTACAATTCTTGTAGCCGTGGCTTTGTGGCACTGAGGGCGTTGCGTGTGGCGGGGCTGCATTTGCTGCTGCCTAGTTTGTCTCCTTCGAGATAGGCCAGCACGTAGCTGTTGGGTGTGTTGGGTACGCCTTCTGTCATTTTGCGGAAGAATGCACCCGCGCCTGTATTGCCGTGGAAGAAGTCGTCAATAGCCAGTCCTGCATCGGCAATGACGGACAAGGCTTCGTTGCCTATGTCGCGCAACTGACGTTCGTAGAGTCGGTTGGCTGCGACCATCTGGTGCTGTATGTCGCGAAATTGTGCGGTATCGATGTGTTTTAGGGATTCGAGAAAGACTCCGGACTGTTCTTTGAACAGCTCTTCCGATAGTTCGGCAAGCTGGTGCTCTATCATGTAGCTCTTTCCCTCGTTCATCCGGCTTTCGGCAAATTCGCACAGCATCTCGGTTAATTCCTCCTGACCTTCGGTGCCAGCGAGTGCCATCAATTCGTCTACGGCATTCTGTATGAGGTTGTCTTTGTCGATGTAGACATCGAAGTTGAGGGGTAGGTTGAGGTCGTGGGCAAACGTGCGGACGATGCGATGCATGAAACTGTCGATAGTGCAGACGGCTAGGTCGGAATAGTTGTGCAAAATGGCTTGGCGGACGGTGGCGGCATAATGGCGTATAGTGGAGTCCGATAGGTCTAGCCGTTGTGCAATGTCGTCACCCATGGGACTTTCGGTGCCTAGGGCGGCAATGTTGTCCAACTCGTGCAAGATGCGTTCCTTCATCTCGTTGGCGGCCTTGTTGGTGAATGTGATGGCGAGAATGTGTGAGAAACGTTGCGACAACTGACTTTCGGATGCAGAGAACGCGAGTTGTAGGTATTGGCGTACCAGGGTGTAGGTCTTGCCTGATCCGGCTGCCGCACGGCATATAATAAAACGGCTGTTGTCCATATTTGGTGGGGTTTCAAGATATTTCGACAGTGAGAACGAGACGGGTGTGGGGTGTGATGCGATGGGGGTGACTGGTGCGATGGCCGACAATCCAGAGTATGCTGTCGGTGGCATCGACAAGGAGTAGTTGTGCCATTTTGTCTAGTTGACTGTATTTGTGGTCAGAGAAATAATCGCTGATGAGTTGGGAGCCATGTGCCATGCCAAGGGGTTGGAAACGGTCGCCAGTCTGCCAGTGGCGTAGGCGCAGGGGTAGAGAGACGGAGTCGGCATCGAAGGCGGCACGGTGGGATGGCAGTTGGCGAGGGTCGAAGCCTTGGGGTGAGATTGTTTGGATGGTGATGGCAGGCATGGTGGTGGCTGAGGTGGCGGCAATAGGGCAGACGATTAGTTGCTGACGGTCGAGGTAGGCGGTGTGAGTAGTGGTATGGTATGTTTTGCCTGGTTGGGTGGCGGTAAGAATATTGGCAATGGTGGCGGCATTGAAGCCGTAGGGTTTGAGTAGTTCGAAATAGAGCTGCTGTCGTAACAGAGACGATGGTTCGTCACTTGGTGGGACGGTGAAGGTGCCGCAGAGGTCGATGCGTGTGGTGCCGTCAGGCTGGGGGTGGGAGAGTTGTTGCTTCAGAGGCTCAAGCAGGGTTTGATAGAGCTGTTCTGTGGACTGGAGATGCAGGATGGTCTGATGGATGGTGTGGTCGGCAGCGGGCTGGAGTTGTCGCATAAGTGGCATGAGTTGGTGGCGCACTTGGTTGCGAAGGTAGTCGAGGGAGGCGTTGGTGGAGTCTTCGACATGAGTGAGGTGGTGTTGGACGGCATAGGCTTCGATGTCGCTACGCCCAAAAGGAAGCAGGGGGCGGACGATGTGTCCTTGGATGGGTAGGATGCCGTGAAGACCTGCAAGCCCAGTTCCCCGGAGGAGGTTGAGGAAAAAGGTCTCGGTGGAATCGTCGCGGTGGTGGGCGGTGAGGATGGCGGCATAGCCATGGGTTTGGCGTAGCTGTTCGAAGTAGTCGTAGCGCAGTTCCCGTGCAGCCTGTTCGATGCTCTGGTGATGTTGGGCGGCGTGGGTTCGGGTGTCGAACTGGGCCACATGAATGGGCACAGCATAGGTTGAGGCTAGTTGGCGGACGAAGGCTTCGTCGCGGTCGCAGTCGGAGGGACGGAGGTGGAAGTTGCAGTGGGCTATAGCAAAGGAGTATCCAGCGGAGTGCATAAGGTGGGTGAGCACCACTGAATCGATACCACCACTAACAGCAAGCAGCACCTGCTGCCCTGTGAGGAAGAGGTGCTGCTGCCGGATGTGTGCTATGAACGCTTGTAGCACTAGTGGATAATCATCTTGTGCATACGTCGCTTACCATCGAACTCGAGGCCGTAGTAGTAGACCCCACTGGGCAGAGAGCCCTTGTTGAAGGTGAGCGTGTGGCGACCTTCGCTGTAGAAGGCTGTCTCTTCATGGACGAGACGTCCCACCACGTCGGTTACAAAGAATCGTGTAGAACCGCTATAGGGTAAGGCGAACTCGATGCGAGTGGAGCCGTCGTATGGGTTAGGATAGTTCTGCTCAAGAACGAATTCGGGCTCATCCACGCGAGGCACGTCTTCGAAGTAGTTGACAACTTCGATGATGGTGGTCTGGTCGTTAGTGGGATCAGAGTCTGCATTAGGCATCATGAGACGTCCGGATCCGATATACTGACGAATGCTACTCTTTGGAATTCTTTGTGGGAATAGCATGTGGCGCTCTTCGCCAGGAGCAATGAGGTATTGGCCTTCTTCAAACTTGTGGTAAGTCTCGGGTGCTCCGTTGATGGCAAAGTAAGCACGTACCCACTGGAGATAGCTCACGTTGCCGTTGTTGCGGATGACAGCGCGTAGTCTGCAAGAGTCACTCATGTTCTCTTCGACTTGGATCTTGACGTATTGTAGGTCGGTGAGGTAGGGTTGGATGACCTCGGAGGTGTCGTTGTGTTGGTTGGTATCGCCAGGTACGCTACAATAGACCATGATGTATGACCATTCGTAGGAACGGTTGGGGACCTGACGGCTGAAACGGTGCACGGTATGTCCGCCAGCAGGGAGCGGTCGATCGCGGTGGAATATTTCTTCGAAGCGCGTAGAAGGGTCGCGGTCGTAAACATATCCTACCAAGAAATCGTTGGCTGCACGGGCACCGACATTGTCAAGGACGATACAGATGTGGTTGTCTGTGGTTTGACGATTGTCAATCATACCTGCAGTGGCTTGCATGTCGGTGATGGCTGAGATGCCGGCAATTTCCTTGGAGATAGTGTCGTTGTAGGGGTAGACATCGTATTGGTATTCACACCATGTGGTCAGACGCATGGTGCCCATGGTGGCCCGTTCGCGATGTTGGAAGGTATAGTTGAAGAATTCGGTAGAGCGGAGGTTGCGACCAAGGTAGTCTGAGAAGACAATGCGTTCGGTGACAGTGTCGTTGTCGTTGTAGAGGTAGCGGACCACGCATTCGTCAATCTCGTTCTGACCAAAGTTACGCAGACGGACGGTGATGTTAATGCTGTCGCCTGCCACAGCACTAGCGAGTGGCGATGTGATAGCATATAGATAGAGGTCGTTGGCAAGCGGTGAGAGCCCATAGATGGAGCAGGTGGTGTCGTTATCGCGGTAGTAGTCGGACTGCACTTTGGTGAAGGCGCAAATCTCAAAGGTGTCGGGGAAGTTGCTGGTGACGGTGAACGGAGTCGGGAATTCGTATTCAATGTCTCCGCCTGCAGGTATCCAAGTGGGACATATTGCCTCGTGGGCCAGGTATGTGCCGTAAGGACGGTAGCAGACCATAAAGTTGTGGATGCTGTCGAGTCCGTAGTTGTGGATGCGGACACGCGGATAGATGGTCTGACCGAACTGCGGGGCAGTGGGATAGAGAATTTCGCGGACACCTACGTCTACATTACGGCGTTTGCGACCGATGACCAGATTGTCGATAGCCACACCGTCGCCAAAGTTGGCAGCGGGAGAGGTGGCAACGGGAGTGGTGAACACGAAACGGAATTGTACGTGCTGTGGGAAGTCGGTGCTGATGAGCGAGGTGGGGAAGGATAGGAACCTGTAGGCCCCGTTTTGATTGTTAGTTCCGTTCCAACCAGCTTCCTCATCATACCAACTTCCGCTTGGTTCGGTGCCTCCCCAACGGATGCTCGGGTCTTCGACGAGACGCCAAATCCCTTGGTAGTCGATGTACTCCATACGCAGGAGGGCACCTTGTGCCACGCTCATACTGAGGAGGAAGGTGATGGTGTCGGGATGAATTTGCTGGATGTTGATGATAGGTGAGTAGAGTACGCTACGGTTGCCGTGCTTGCCGGATACGATGGATTCGGTGGCACTGGTGATGTAGGCGTTGGGTTGTGAGTAGGCTGAGGATATGGTGCTCTTGGCAGGCATGCCGCGTTCGAAGTAGTTGCGGGTAAATGCGTTGTAGCCAACGGGGGCATACCACCGATCAATGGCTTGATCGAAGCTGTCTATGTAGCGAGGTTCGAGGACGAAGTAGCGGTGGTACTGGTACTGTAGATTGTTGTTGGAGATGTGGAAGGTGTCGCCTTCGGCTTCAACGGAGCAATAGAGGTTGGTGGTGCCTTCGGGGAAGCGAACGGTGTTGAGGATGACAGGTACGCTCATACCCGGTTCGAGGTTGCCGGCCCATTGGATTGAGTCGTGCAAGAACGGTTCGGGTTGGTTGACGTTGACGAAACGATAGTTGATTTTAGCTTGGGTGAGTGTCTCGGAACCCTTGTTGGCAAGCATGATGGTGACTTGGTAGTCGGCGTCGGAGACAATATGATTGCGAGGTGTGACGACGCGAGTAAGAGCGGCATCCACCGTATCAAGCATGCAGTCTTCCTGTACATAGAGCATGTATTGTTGCAGCTGCCCATTGTCGTGAACGGTGGCAGTATGCAGGCCGTTGGTGTAGATGGTTGAGTCGCCATGTACCCACACAAGCATACGCATGTAACCGTAGTGGGCACTCTCGGGGATGGTGAGAGGCATTTTAAAGGGCTGGCGGCTGTGCACTTTGACAGCATTGCCAGCCAAAGGTCTACGAGTGAGGTTTTCTTCGCTCATGAAGTCGTATTGCCCGTCACGATTGTAGTCGATGGCCACGCAAAGGCTGGCTGCTGTGGTGGAGTCGAGTTCGTCGAGATTGTTGGCGACCTCGATAGTGAGGGTGTCTTGAGTACCACGACGGACGAAGAGTGTCGGAATCTCGGCGTTGGTTGGATTATATGAACCCAGCCAGAGGTTGTCGTAGCCGATGAGGTCGGGCATGCGGTTGTCGAGTTCGTTGAAGGAGACGTGGGTAATGTCGAATCCCTCGACGCTGGTGGGAGTGTACTTGTTAATGGTGTCGTACGTAGTTTCGGCAAGGGCTTTGAAGGTATGGAGGAATCGTAGCGTGTCGTTTCCACGTTGTTGGTCATCGGGATGATACACCCATGCGTTAAGGGTATAAGACCTGTTGGCTAGTGGCAGGTTGATCATCAGCATTGCAGTGTCGTCGAGGCACCCGCCAAAGGTGTGGTCATAATAATGCACATTGTCGCCAACACGCCCGGGTATGGTAGCACGGACGGTGTCGTGGACTTCGAGATAGGTAATGCGCCCATTGGCATCCATGAATTTGAATGCGATAGGAATGTTGGAGATGGGTTGTGCACCATAGTTGACAACGCGGAGGGTGACGGTGTCTTTTTCGAGATAGACACGTCCGCTGCCACGAGGCGAGCGAACCTCGGAGATGGATACATCGTAGGTGAGTGGCATGTTGATGCCAACATTGATTTGAGAGTAGTAACTAGTACAGTTGCGCGAGCTGAGGCAGTAGAGGTAGTAGAGGGAGTCGTGGAAGTATTGCGGCGTGTTGCTCCAGTGTGTGGAACGGTTGTAGTTGTTGTTGCCGTTGTAGAAGAAACTGCCGTCGGTGGTGTCGCGAGTCCAACGGATGGCACGTGTTTCGCCCTGAGTGGCCCAGAGGTTGCCGTAGGTACCGTAGTCGACCATGGTATCGTGGGCGACAGGTGCTTCAGGTGTGTGGTTGGAAGTGATGTTGATATAGTTAGTAGTGTCGTTGTGTTGTTTGATGTCGTACTGGGCAGTGACGAATCCACGCAGACGTGCAGTGATGTCAAGCAGGGTGCCTGTGGGATAGAGGTTGGGCTCGTAGGCAGCGGACAATGTGACTTCGCGCGGAGTGCCGACGGGCAGTGCGAGACCGCCAAAGGTTTGCACGTCGAGGCTGCTGCTGCCAGGGAAGTTGGGGAAGCTCTGTGTAGAGGGCTGGTGGCAATAGTAGTCATAGCCGAGGGTGAAGGAGAAGTCGCCGGGGAAGTCCTTCTTACCGGCATTCTTCAGTGTGTAGCGTAGTGGCACGCTGTACATACGGCAGTGAGCAGGATCGCAGGTGCTGTCGACTGCGACAGAGACGACTTGCAGGTCGTAGGCAGGATAAATGAATACTTGGGCGGTGTCGATATTGTCTTCGGGGCGTTGGTCGACGATACCAGGAGCCATATTGATGACAACAACGATATTTTGAGTGTCGACAATGCCTAGCGGTGACTCAAGAAGGACAGAGTCTTCGTAGAATGCTTGCGCTGCAAGACGGTTGATGGTGCGTGTTGCGGATTGTACCACAGGGTAGGTGTCTCCCATGTAGGCATACCAAGTGAGGTTTTGCTCAACAGCAGTACCGTTGTTGAAGAATTTGGCGCGGACCATGATGGAGTCGGTCTCGATATTGAGCACGATGGGATTGTTGCCAGTGGTGACAGAGGGTACATAGGGCTCTGTAATTTCTGCAACGGCAACATCGTGGGTCTCACGGATGCAATTGAACTCATAGGCACCGATAGTGGGTTTAGGAATCTGCGGACGGATGCAGCCTTTGATGTCGGTGATGACATCGGGGTTGTACTGGGCTCGGTCGGCAAATTGTGCCAACGTAGTGCTTAGGTTGTAGATGCTGTCGACGAAGTAGGGGTAGGTCTGGTATGAGTTGTTGTCGGCATGGTTCAGTAACCGCAGGCTGTCGAGGTTGTTGCAGTTGACACCCCACCAGGCGAACTTGATGACACCAGTGGTGGCGTGGGTATCGGCATTGGTCCAGTAGACGTTATAGTTTGAACTTGACATACAGGTGTCAATGGCGATATAGTAGGCAAAGCCCTTACTCTCGTTCTTGAAGATATTGTTCAAGGCGTGGATGTAAGAAGAATTCTGACAGCTAAAGGTGCGGGTGGCAGCCTGATTGGCACCGGCATAGAGGTTGCAGGTGTTGTAGTAGACACTGACATGCTTGGAGAGAGAGTCTACCCAGATACCCGACGAGGAGAGCGATGCGACACCAGTACCATATACTGAAACCATATTATTATATACGGTGACGCGGTCGATATTGGTACCACGGCAGTTGTTAAGGACTATACCTCGTTTGCCGCCGGTGCGGCTGTCGATAAGATGGATATAGTTGCGTTGGATGCTGGCATGTTTTGCCCCAGCAATGTAGATACCGGTCAAGGGCTTGCCAGCAACGGTCACACCCGATGCGATGCTGTCGCCTGTGACAGTGACAGTGTCGGTGTTGCGAAGGTAGACACCCTGGAACCAGAAGTTGAGGATGTCGGAGTTGGTGACAGAAATATTGTCGCTTTGGTTATTGCCGATGGAGCGAACGGAGTAGTATCCGCTGTCGAGTACGCAGTGGTTGACAGTGATATAGTGGTTATTGTCGCCCAGGAGCAGCAGGTTGGCGTTGGTCGACGATGCTGTGGTCATCTTGGAACGCAGCACGCAGTTGCGGAAGTTAATGAAGTTGGATTGTTCGACTTTGGCCACATTGGCAAATATGTTGTTGCCCGAGCCGCTAGTGTAATTGGCGTAGAAGTAGATGCTGTCGAAGGTGATGTAGTCGGCACCGTTGATAGACATTACATGGTTGCTGGTGTTGGTTGGCGTATGGGTAATTTTCGCCAAGTCGGTAGCACCAGAAACAGTCTTGAATGTGACGGTGTTGTTCACGTCGGTACCGTCCACATGCTCGATATTGAGCTGCTCGTTGAAGGTCTGCTCGCATAGTTCGAAGACCACGGGGCCTGCCACACCTGAGTTGTGCAGGGTGTCGAGGGCTGTGGTGATAGAGGGATAGTCGCTGCCGCAGGAGCCGATACTGTAGGTGCCGGCGCAGAAGCGGACGTTGAAGGTGCGGCGGATGGTGTCGTTGGTCGGCACGGTGTCGCCGGTAATGTTCACTACTGCGATGACGGTGTGACGGCCGGGAGTGAAATGGGTGCTCAGCAAGGGTACGGTACGGTTGTAGCCAAGAGGAAGGTTGTTGGCGTTGCCAGTAATCTGCTGCCAGTTCTGGTTGTCTATCTTGTAGCGCAGAGTGTAGCTGGTGATGTCGTTGTTACCTCTGTTTTCCAGCACCACATCCAGGCTCGTCGTATCGCACGAGGCGATGACCGTCGTGTCGAGAGCTTCGGGCCAGCTGAGGGATGCGTCGTTGTCGGGTATATTGGTTACATTAATATATATGGGTGAGGTGGCACTCTCGCAGCCCACGGGCTCGAGGAAACCAAACAGGATGTCGGGTCGGTCGTTACCCTTGGTGCCTGATGTCTGCGAGGCTTGGTCGGTGGTAGCATGTTGCTTGGAGATGACGGTGTTAGCCTGTGCCGTGTAGCGGGTGTTGGCACCATTGTTAATACCCGCAGTGCTAAGTGCGCGGGTAATCTCGATAACGATGTTGGAAGTACCGTCCCATGCAAATGGCGCATCCAAATTGTGTCGTACCCATCCGAGGTCGTTGCTGGTGAGGGTGTAGTTGGTTTTATTGTACACCTGTGTCAGCCCAGAGAGGAAGGTTCCGTTGGCGAAAACGCTCTGGGTGGTAGTACCCATCTTGATGGTGTAATAGCTATAGGTAAAGGTCGAGACGTTTGCTCCAAGCGATTCAAGGTAGAACGACAGGGAGCTGATGTCGCCAGCTGCGTGTCCAGCATCTTGTAGCTGCTGGGCTGTGACAAGGTATTGCTCCTTGACGTAGCGGGTCTTGGGGTTGTAGGGCGAAGGATAGCTGTTGTTCTTCACCGAGGCCAAGGTGCCGATATGGGTGTTGGCCAAATCCATGAGGGCGACGGAACGAACAAACATAGTGTCGCGGCGATAGATATAGTCGGTGATATACGTTCCATTGGTGACACCCAGATTGTTCATGTTTTTGTCGTACCAGATGGTTCTGTCGGTTGAAGGCAGCCCGGATGCCGTTATCGTCAGACGCTCGCCGTAGTTGACCGTCTGGACGGTGTCCACCTGAGGAACTGAGGGTGTGTATTTGGCAGTGTAGTAGCCCTCGTTGGTGTCGTTCGCATGGGCGTTGTCGCCCGTTACGGCGTCTACCCACGCTTTGATGTGGAACACCGTATCGTGGCTGGTCTGCATATTGATGGGGGTACTGAAGGTGTGATATACCTCCGAGCGGGTGCCAATACCCGACGCAATAGTATCGGCACAGACGATGGTGGTGCCACCGTCAAGGCTATATTTCACTACAACTGTGGGAACAGGGTTCGCACCGTAGTTGTGCACCAACACAGAGACGGGTTCGGCGGTGGTCAGATTACAGCCCGTGTCTACCACAGGCTCGTCAACAAACAGGTCGGTGTTGGGAACACCCGTCACATGGATGTTCACCGCCGAGCGGAAGCCTTCGCAGCCGTTGTCGAAATAGCGGATGAGGTTGCTCTCGGTCTCACCAATGTGCATACGGAGAGAGTCTGTTGCCACCTGCCATAGCGAGGCACTGGCAGTGGGCGAGGCTGTGGCGGCGTTGGTGGGCCATGCAATGCGGCGTGCACCGGCAGTGGGTGTGTTGGCCGTGTTGCCGTTGCGGGCCAGGTCGATGGCACTGCCCTGCCACACGGCGGCAGGAATCTGCTGGTTGCTCCAATTGATGGGTTGGGTCGAGGAAGTGGTGATGACGTTGTTGAAAGCAACAGCATCGGCAACACCATGTCCGTCGCGATAGATAACGCCGAAGTTGGCGGTATAAGGGGGCGTTACGGTTGCGGTGCTGGGTGCATAGATTGTGTGGGTCGAATCGCTTGCCACGGTCGACGTTCTGAATTGCAGTATCAGATTCTCTCCCGGCTGTATGGTGACATTGGGCAGTACCCATATCTTTGCTGCGGCGTTGCTCTGCACCACTATGATGCTGTCGCCCTCAATTTGGGCGGGATAGTCGCCACAGTTGGTCAGCTCAACGGCAAATGTGGTTTGTGCGTGCATCCATGAGGGCAGGGGGTAGGTGACACCGGGAGCCGTGCGGCTTACCTGCACCTCCGTGATTTTCACCAACGGCAGGTTACGCTTCTGCGAGATGTAGAAGGTTGTGTCGTCGTAGAGCGGTGTGGTGGTCAGGGTGGGACCATAGAAGAATGCTGCCGTATCTTCCAAACTGTGGTACCACGAGATGCCCGAACGCTGTTGGCGGCCGTTGCCCGAGGTGTAGTAGCTCACCGGCCAGGTGTTCACGCCTGCCGTCGGAGTGATGGTGGCAACGTTGTTGTAAGCCACGTTCTGGTTGATTACGGTAGGTGCGGGTGCAGCGTATCTCGAAAGAACGGTCCACGTGCTGGTATCGTTCAAGTCATCGGGGTCGAGGTTGCATTTCACCCACCATTTAATATTATATGTACGGTCGGTGTTGCCGGCACCGCTAGGCAGAGCCATGGTGCGGGTTGAGAGGAAGTGGATGGTGTCGTTGGGACCGCAGTCGCGGTTCACCACGAACGATTGGACAGGACCGTTGTCAATGCTGTAATAGACCGTCATGGGCGAGGCGCTGCTGGCGGTATATGTTCCGTTACCCGTATTGCGGATGGCCACTTCCACAGGTATGCTGGCGGGGGCTCCGCAGTAGTCTTCCATAGGCGTTACAAACTCTTCCGGCCTGAAATCGACCGAAAGGGCAGTCACCTCGTAGGCACCTAGGCTGGGAGCTGTGGCCGAACGAGTCGAACCGAAGAGGTCTATCGTTACCTCTGGTACAGGCACGCCCACGTTACGGAGCAGGGCGTTGAATGAGCGCAAGTCCACACGACATACCGATCCATTGGTGTAGTTGGGGTTTCCGCTCACTGATCCGACGTCGCCAGGCACAGCGTTGCGCCAACCGTTCAGGTTGTTATAGTTCGAGCCGCTCAGCTTGTTCAGCACACCGCTGATAGAATAATAGCAGTTGTGATCCACATGCAGGGTGGCAGCATTGTCACCAGGTATGAACGAGAAGGCGTAGTTCGAGGTGTCGAATGTGGCTATCACGTTGTTTTGGAAATAGCTGTTGCTGATAACGTCACCACCAAATGTGGCACCTGCCACGTTGACTCGCGTCGGTGCATTCATTCTTACTGAATTGAATACCGTTTTAATATACGAACCCTTGATGATGTTGAGCGGGGTGGTCAGCATGTTACTAGTGCCGTCGTCCACCGACACCAACATGTTGTTTGCAACAATACAGTAGTTGCTCTCGTTACCGTGCATGTCCGACACACCGATACAGCAAGTACCTTTCGTCGAGTAAACGCGGTTGCGGGTGATGCGTGTGCCGTTGTAGCAGTACTGTCCCAATATGATGTAACTGGCATTGGTAAGCACGTCGTTGGCAAAGTTGCTGTCCACCACTGCGGCATCCTGGTTGACAAGACGGATGGCACTATTCACTTGGTTGGTAAAGTTGTTAAAGCTGACCACGTTGCCACTGGAGCGAACGTCAGGTGCGGCACCCGTTACGTCCACACCTATCGTACCACCATAGAAGGTACAGTTGGTAATGGTGACCGAGTCGGCATTGCCCGTGTTAATCAGCGACTGGGCCGAACTGTTGATGGTGTTGCTGTCGGCAAATGTACAATTGATAAACTGGCAGTACGCGCTGTTGTCGCCCAACTGTGCAAGCACATCACAACGGTTGTCCGTATATCGTCCATTGCTGAACGTAATGTTGTTAAAACGGATACCGTGAGCCTCGGTCAGATCCACCAGCATCGGCTCTCGCACATTCTCGCCGCGGCGTGCACGACGGAATGTAACCGTGCCTGTAGCGATGGCAGGTTCAAACTGCACATAGTTGGTCGCCGAGGTGCCTGGAATATAGGGGAACTTTGTGACATCGTACACGCCGGCTGGCATCTTGACAGTCAGCGGAGCGTCAATGCCGCAGCGGCTCAACACATATAGGCAGTCCTCCAATGTTCTGAAGTTGTCGTTAGGGGCGTTGCCAATTGTACGAACACCACTATAGGGACCGTCGCATGAGGCAAAGGGTGTGAACATCGTGTCATTGTATGGCTCATGGTCGCGCATATGCAGCGTGTCGATGGTGATGGTGTCGTCCACCCATGCTCTGATGGTGTGGTAGCCTACGGTAAACATCTGGCTGTCGCACACATGCACACGCACACTGTCGCCTCCGTTGAGCGTCCCGGTCCAGTCGTAATGGACCAGATTGCCATTGTCTATCCGATACCATATTCTCACCGCATTCATCGGACTCACGCCGTAGTTCTTCAGCCACACCACCACCGAGTCGGTTCCAATATGGCAGGGCGTGTCGTAACTTGGATAAGACATTCCGGAAATACCGCAGTCATATATCAGTGGCACATTCTGAGTCTCGAAAAACACCATAAAAGGACGTGTGGTTGCAGGATTGCCTCCTGCGAAATCCACAAGGTTGGCTCCAAAGGCATCCCAGCCTAATGAGGCTTCTGCATCAGTTGAGTATAGCGATTGTTTGTTGGTAGGTGTCGGGATATGTTTTAGCTGTTCCCACGATGGGTTGTGGGGGCCGGTTCCATCATAGAGTATCTGTATCACTATGTCCGATCCGGCATAGAAGAACGTATCCTGCAAGTTGACAGTCTTGTACGAGAGTGCGGCCGCCTGTTCAAACGTAAAGGCCGAATCGTAGACTATCTGCATATCTGATGATGTGTAATATGTTGAAATTCCGTCGCGTATAAGCGAATTTGGAGAATTCATCATGCGGATCTGGAGGTGCGGACGTGTCACATCGTTGGGTGACATATACGCGCGTAGGAATCGGAATGTTTTGATGTTTCCTGGTCCATATCCCATGTCTGCCATAGTCACACTATCGTATATCCATTCCGATCGGTTGTCTGCAAGGGATGGAAATGGGAAAACATGTGTCGTGGTTTGTGTTCCTGGTGGGGTGGCGGAGTGGGTCTTCCCTCGTACACATCTGTATGTGAGCCATTGGTTCATGTTGTCGGGAAAGTACACAGTGTTATGGTTAACTGTCGAGTCTTGCGCTATTACATGGTAGTGGATCAGTGTGTCATAGCCATACATGGGAATACGACCCACAAAACGGTTGCCCGTCCCTTGTCGATGCATGTAGGATCTGTGCACCTCTGTGCTGTTGCCCACGCGGTACTCGATATACACCGAGTCGCCATTGATGCCTTGCGACACCGTTGTCGTCACGTCGGCAATCATTTTGGCTCCGCGGCTGCTCGGATAGTTCAGCATGTCGGGATACGAACGCATGGTGATTTTGGGGGTTCTAATCGGTTGGGTCGAGGCGCGGATACGAATATCGTCAATGTACCAAGCGTCCTGCGCGGTGGCAGTGAGTCTCTCCTTCACGCGAAAACGGAGTATCAACTTTTTATTCTCCTGCAGGGGCGTGTAGAACAGTTGGTCTAGGTCGAAGCGCTCCTTTATCCACAATGTGTTGTTGAGTCCCGGGGCTCTATCCCATTCAGGATACGAATGGATGCTGAACGATGACGTGCTGGGGAAGTCGGTGCTGCCATTCTCTGTTCTGTAGTGGGTACTGTTGAGCTGGGTCCACGTTGCCTCTCCCTCGCACTTAGCCTCTATTATGCTGCAGTCAAGTGCCGATGCACAATTGTTGTTTGAAGGATCAATCCAGTTGATGTGCATGAATTCTAGCACATAGTAGTTGAATCTGATGAATGAGAGGTCAATTGTGTCAAGCGTGACGATTGTCTCAGTACCCTGCCGGTGGAGCATCTTCAACGCACGGCTACCACCCGATACGATGGTCGTCTGTGTTGTTACGTCCGTACTCGAAGAACCCGTATAGGTGGCGGGCGTGCCAGTCTCGAAGTCTTGTGTGTAGACTTCATAGATTTGGGCATGGGACATGACTGTTGTCAAGGCAAAAATCAGTCCAAAGAGCAAAAATCTTTTTTTCATTTGTATTTTTATATTTTATTTATTTACAATTTAGTATACGTCAAAAACGGCTTTATTTGGGTATAAATATAGCCATTTTTGAACTTACAAAGTTACAAAGAAAAAACGAATTAGCAACATTTTTTTTATTTTTAATATTTATTATTACTTACCATGGGCTTGTATTGGTCTTTTCTCAACACTATTTTGTTGCCCTCTATATATACTCTCAAAAATGCAAAAACGGACACCCTAAACCCTATTTTTTTATATTTTTTTAACGCTATTTCTCATTTTTCTTCTCAAGATGCTCTGAAGACAATGCAAAAAGAGCCAACACCCCAGCGGTATTGGCTCTCTTGTTTGGGGAGTGTTGTGTTAGCGGCGTTGGCGCAGCACCTCGTACATGAACACGGCGGCGGCCACACTCACGTTGAGCGACTGTATCTGTCCCAGTATGGGCAACTTGGCTCGCACGTCGGCCAACTTCAGCAACTCGGGACTGATGCCAGTCTCTTCGGCCCCCAAGACTAGCAGGGTGGGCTGTTTGAAATCGACTTCCAAGTAGTCGGTCGCCCCCTTTTCCGTGGCTGCCACCACCTGCATCCCGCACTGTCGGGCCAGGTTGAGCACAGTCTTGAGGTTGCTTTCGCGGCAGATGGGCACGCGCAGCAGGGCACCTGACGAGGTCTTCACTGCGTCGTCGCCCACCTGTGCGCTGCCATGGTCGGGAATGATGACTGCGTCGGCTGCGGTGCATTCTGCCGTGCGTACGATGGCACCAAAGTTACGCACGTCGGTTACTCGGTCGAGCAGTATCAGCAAAGGTGCATCTTTCTCTTCCATTAACCTAAGAATCAGTTCTATGGCAGACTGATATTGGATGGGCGCAATCAGTGCCGCCACCCCTTGGTGATTGCCTTTCGTAAGGCGATTCAGTTTCTCTATGGGGACGAATTGGAAGGGTATTCCTTTTTCGCGGATGCGGTTTTTCAGGTCGGTGGCAAGTGCCCCTGATAGTCCGTTTTGCAGCAGCACTCGGTCTATCTGCACGTCGCTGTCTATGGCTTCAATTACAGGTCGCAGGCCATAGATGGTGGAGGTGGCAGAGGAAGTGCCTTTGCCCTCTTGTTTTTTTTGTGTATTATTGTTCTGTATCATAGGTCTAAACGATGGCTCCGTCTTTGATCATTATCTGACGGTCGGCTTTTTGTGCTAGTGTGGTGTTATGGGTGACGATGACGAATGTCTGACGGTACTGGTCGCGCAGCTGGAAGAAGAGGTCGTGTAGCTCTTCGGCGTGATGGGTGTCGAGGTTGCCCGAAGGCTCGTCGGCAAGCACTACGGTGGGACGGTTGATGAGTGCTCGTGCCACAGCAAAACGCTGTTGTTCACCGCCAGACAGCTGGGCAGGCTTGTGGCTTGCCCGTGCCTCAACTTTCAGAAATTGGAGCAATTTCATAGCCTCATCTGTTGCCTCCTCCATGCTCCGTCCCGCGATGAGTGCGGGCAGGCACACGTTCTCCAATGCGGTGAATTCGGGCAGCAGGTTGTGGAACTGGAACACGAAACCGATATGGCGATTACGGAAGCGCGCGAGGGCTTTCTCATCAAGTCGGGTCACGTCCACTGGCTGCGTGTCTCGTGTGTTGTAGAGTATGCGTCCGCTGTCAGGCCGGTCTAGTGTCCCCAGCAGTTGCAGCAGGGTGGTCTTACCTGCCCCCGATGCGCCTACGACACTTACCACCTCTCCTTCGCCAATGGTCAGGTCGATGTCCCTCAGCACATGCAGCGAACCGTATGATTTATTGAGTCTTTCGACGGTAATCATAGTTAGTATTCTTTACCGTTGAGGAACGCCTTCCACACCTTGTTCTCGCCGTAGGCGTAGGGCAGATATTCGTAGGTGGGTATCTCTGTGGTGAGGTAGAAGTTGGCCTTCTTACCCACGGCTATGGAACCCAGCTGGTCGCTTACGCCCATGGCGTAGCCGCTGTTGATGGTGGTGGCGTTGATGGCCTCTTCGGGCAGCATTCTATAGTTGACGCAGGCGAATGAGAGCACTAGCTGCATGTTGCCCGACGGCGACGAGCCGGGGTTGTAGTCCGATGCCATGGCTACGGCAAGCCCTGCCTCCATCATCTTGCGCACGGGGGCGTGCTGCATATTCAGGAAGAAGGCCGCACCAGGCAGCACGGTGGGCATTGTTTCGCTGCCCAGCAGGCATTGTATCTCGGCATTGCCAGTGTATTCCAAGTGGTCGCAGCTCAATGCGTTGTACTTCACGGCACACTGAATTCCGCCACTGCATGCCATTTCGTTGGCATGTATTTTCGGGCGCATACCGTAACGTGCTCCGGCCTCCAGCATCCGCTCGGTGTCCTCTACGGTGAAAAAGCCTTCGTCGCAGAACACATCGATGTAGTCCGCCAACCCCTCGTCGGCAGCCTGCGGTATCATCTTCTCGATGACAAGGTCAACGAACATCTCTTGTCGTCCACGATACTCCATCGGTATGCCGTGTGCGCCCAGCAGGGTGCTTTTGATGGTCAGGGGGCTGTTCTCTTTCAGTCGGCGGATGACTCGGAGCATCTTCAACTCTGCTTCAGGTGTCATGCCGTAGCCCGACTTGATTTCCACCGCACCGGTGCCATAGCGGATGATGGTGTCGAGTCGTGCCATGGCATCGTCGTAGAGCTGTTGCTCAGTTGCTTCCTGCACGCGCTTGGCACTGTTTAGTATGCCGCCGCCGCGCTTGGCTATCTCGTCGTATGAGAGGCCGCGTATCTTGTCGATATACTCTATCTCGCGGCTTCCAGCGTACAATAGATGCGTGTGCGAGTCGCAGAACGAGGGCAGTACCATTCTGTCTGTTGCGTCCACCTCCTTGTCAAAGGTCTGCTCTTTCAGCTCGTCCATCTTTCCGAAGGCGGCAATCTTGTCGTCCTCGACAATAAGATAGGCGTTTCCGATATGGTCGATATGTGCCATGTCGGCACCAAACACACGCGGCCGAGGGCACTTCTCCACCTGCAGCAGCGATTTGATATTCTTAATCAGTGTTCTCATGGTTATAATATGTTGTCTAATAATTATTCCGATTATTCTGAATGTTCTGATTATTCCGATTTTTCAGATAACTCCGATTTTTTTCTCCTAGAATAGCTCCGGCTGTTCCCCAGGCTTCAGTTTCCCCATCAGTTGGTAGGCTAGGGGGGTGGCTTCGCGGCCCCGGGGGGTGCGCTGTAGGTAGCCTTCCTGTATCAGGTAGGGTTCGTACACCTCCTCCACCGTGCCCGAGTCCTCGCCCACGGCAGTGGCGATATTGTTGATGCCCACAGGTCCTCCATGGAATTTGTCGATGATGGTGCCGAGGATGCGCAGGTCCATTTCGTCCAGGCCGTTGCTGTCCACGTTCAACGCCTTCAGCGCATAGCGGGCAATGTCCAGCGTGATGGTGCCGTCGCCTTTCACCTGTGCAAAGTCGCGCACCCTGCGCAGCAGCAGGTTGGCTATTCGGGGGGTACCACGGCTGCGGCGGGCTATCTCGAAGGCCGACTCCGACGTTATCTTCACCTGCAGCAGTCCCGCCGACCGGTTGACGATGCTGGCCAACGTCTCAGCGTCGTAGTATTGCAGGCGGCAGTTGATACCGAAACGGGCACGCAATGGTGCCGTCAGCATGCCCGACCGTGTGGTCGCCCCAATGAGGGTGAAAGGCTTCAGTTTGATTTGCACGCTCCGTGCCGCCGGCCCCGACTCGATAAGGATGTCTATCTTGTAGTCCTCCATCGCCGAGTAGAGATATTCTTCCACCACTGGCGAAAGGCGGTGTATCTCGTCTATAAACAGCACGTCGTTCGTCTCCAGCGAGGTGAGCATTCCTGCCAGGTCGCCCGGCTTGTCCAGCACGGGCCCCGATGTCATGCGGATGTTCACGCCCAGCTCGTTGGCTATGATATATGAGAGGGTAGTCTTGCCCAATCCTGGGGGACCATGCAGCAACACATGGTCCAAGGGTTCGCCACGCTGCTTGGCGGCACCGACAAACACGCGCAGGTTGTCCAGCACCTTCTGCTGTCCCGCGAAACTGTCAAACCCTTTGGGTCGCAGTGCGCGCTCTACCTCACGCTCTTGTGCCGTCTGTCCGCGGCCTGTGGCATCTAGATTATTGTTCATTCGAGTGTTCTTTGAATTTGCAAAAGTACAAAAAAAATGGCATATAGTAAATTTTTATTTACATCTATATATACTAAAACCTTTTTTGTGTCGTTACCTACTTATATTTACAGCAAATAAAACCAAGATATAGCATGAAATCTATCATTGTAGGTACGGACTTCTCCAAAGGGTCGTACGTGGCGTTGGAATTGGCTGTCGACATAGCCAACAAGTTGGAATGTGGAATCAAAATCGTCTGGGCCAAACGTGAGAAACTGCTCATTGACGAGGAGCAGCTCACCGTCATGACCCATTTGGCTGAGGAGAAGTTGGAAGCACTTTGCGACCAGCACAGGACCAACCTCCGTTCGGGCAGAATCCGTTGGGAAATCTGCTCCGGCAAGGTCGGTGCCGTCATTGCTCGGCAGGCTCAGCACGAGAACTCTCCCCTCATCGTCATCGGCACCAACGGCGCCTCGGGCTTCGAGAAGTATTGGATGGGCAGCACCGCCGTGCGCATCGTCCAAGAGGCTCCCGTCCCCGTGCTCACCGTCCGTCAAGGCTACGACTTCCACAAGGCTCTTGAACGCATCGTAGTGCCCATCCGTGTCAATATCAACTCCCGTCAGAAGGTGCCGCCCGCAGCCCAGATGGCCCGCATGTTCGATTCCGAAATCCACATCCTCGGCCTCATGGACTCGCCCGACCAGGCTTCGCAGCTCCGCGCCTACATGGTTCAAACAGCCGAATTCCTTGCCAGCGAAGGGGTCAAGTTCACCTCTGTGGTCAAGAAGTATAGCAACTACAGCGATGCCGTCCTCGGCTATGCCGACTCTATCAAGGCCGACCTCGTGGTCATCAACACCGAGCAGGACCGCCT
Organism: Bacteroidales bacterium; assembly: GCA_016281475.1. Next base: position 4,974 of record JAEEIS010000023.1, on the reverse strand, counting down.
CATCTCCCAGTTCTTCCTTGGCACCAATGCCCAGCAGATTGTCCACAACTCGCAGCTGCCGGTGCTCTGCGTCCATCCTGCCGACATTTTCTATATCTCCAAGACCTGATGGCAAAAGTTGTTATCGTAGGTGCCGGCGCAGCTGGCATGATGGCCGCCGTCGTTGCCGCCAGCCATGGTGCCGAGGTGGTGCTGATTGAGAAGATGGACCAGCCGGGTCGCAAGCTGCGCATCACCGGCAAGGGTCGATGCAACCTCACCAACACGGCGCAGCTGAAGGACACCCTCACCCACATCGGTCCCGACCGCCAGTGGATGCGCAACAGTTTTGCCCAGTTCTCCAATGCGCAGCTCATGGAGTTCTTCGAGCAGCGCGGCGTGCCTTTGGTTGAAGAGCGTGGAGGTCGCGTCTTCCCCAAGAGTGGCAAGTCGCTCGACATCTTCCTCGCCCTCATCAACGACCTCGAGGGCCGTTCCAATGTCACCATACGCAAGAATTGTGCCGTCAAGTCCCTCACCGAGGACCGCCATGGCGTCCGTCTGCAGGACGGCACCACGGTCCGTGGCGATGCCATTATCATTGCCACCGGTGGCTTGGCCTATCCCACTACTGGTTCCACAGGCATCGGATACCGTCTTGCTCAGGAGGCGGGCCACACCGTCGTGCCGCAGGTGCCTGCCCTGGTGTCGCTCCTTTGTGAGGAGGAAATACCGCAGGAACTCGAAGGCTTTATCCTCAAGAATGTCGCCCTCTCCATTACCCGTCCCGATGGCAAAAAACTATATGATGCCTTCGGCGAGATGACCTTTGCCGACCACCGTCTCGACGGACCCATCGTCCTCTCTGCCAGCCGGCAGGTCAGTCGTCTGCTCCACGGTGGCGAACGCCTCATCGCACACATCGACCTCAAGCCCGCCGTCGCTGCCGACGTACTCGACCACCGCCTTATCGCCGACCTCAACAGCAACGGCACACGCCTCTTCCACGACGCTTTGCGTCTCTGGCTCCCCGCCGAGGTCATTCCTCTTGCACTCAAACGGCTGCATATCGAATACTACAAACGGCTGCATCAAATCAATGCCGCCGAGCGCAAACGCCTGCTCAACTTCCTCAAGAATGTCGAGTTTACCCTCACCGGCACGGGCGATTACGACACCGCCATCATCACTCAGGGCGGAGTCTGCACCAAGGAGATTAACCCCAAGACCATGGAGTCGCGCCTCGTTCCCGGCCTCTATTTCGTGGGCGAGCTCCTCGATCTCGATGCCGACACCGGAGGCTACAACCTACAGATAGCCTTCTCCACCGGCTACGCCGCCGGCCTCGCCGCCTCCTCAGCAGAATAAAATCACACTTCCATACAATATTATTTAAACCTATACGTTATAGAAATTGGAAAATATTTCAACGTATAGGTTAAAGTAATTCTTGGTATGGACAAGCAGATTGTAAAAAGGGTCATCCTTGAACGCCAGCAGGAAGTAAGGGAAAGGCGGCTGGTGGTTCGCCCAATCACTTTTGAGGATAAGGCGAATTACGTTCTTGTTGGCATCCACAGGGCAGGTAAATCGTGCCTGATGATACAGGATATGCAGCAGCGCATTGCCACCGGAACTATGAGGGTAGAGGATTTTCTCTACATTAATTTTGAGGATGAGCGTACCCGCTACATGCAAGCCTCCGAACTCGGATTGATTCTCGACTGCTATGCAGAACTGTTTGGCGACCACAGGCCGTTTGTCTATCTCGACGAGGTTCAGGTAATCGATGGCTGGGAGCAGTTTGTGCGCCGACTGGCTGACCAACAATATCGAGTGATGGTAACTGGGAGCAATGCAAAGATGCTCAGTAGCGAGGTGGCAACAACCCTTGGCGGGCGTTTCATCATCCGCGAAGTCTGGCCGTTTTCCTTTACCGAGTATCTATTGTATCACCAAACCGAACTTCACAACAACTGGATGTTCGATGCCAATGTTCTACGCAACATCGCACGGCAGATGGACTCCTATCTGACATACGGTGGTTTTGCCGAGACCTTCGAGCTGATTGACAAACGAGAATGGGTGAACAGCCTGTACCAAAAAATCCTTTTGGGCGACATCGTGGTACGCAATGCTATCCGAAATGCACGAAGCATCCGTCTCTTGGCAAAGAAACTAGCCGAGTGCGTAACGCAGCCCGTTTCGTTGACCCGACTACAGAATATCGTTAAGTCTACGGGTGAGAAAGTGAGCCTGTCGTCAGTAAAAGACTACTTGCAATACTTCGAGGACAGCTACATGACCTTTGCCCTGACCAATTTTGTATCTCCCTTCACAGAACAGGAGACCATCAAGAAACGTTATTTCTCCGACAACGGCCTGTTGAACAACTTCCTGTTCAACGGAGAGGAGAAACTTCTGGAAAACTTGTGCGCCATTCACCTGCTCCGGAGATACAGCAACACTGACGAGCCACGCGTGTTCTACTACAACCACAACGTGGAAGTGGATTTCTACATTCCAGAGGCAGATATGGCAGTACAGGCATCGATGGACATCAACGACAGCCTCACCCTCGAAAGGGAGGTTAAGGCACTGACCGCCCTGCATGGCATCCGCCCCTTGAAGAAAGCCGTCATCGTTACCCGCGACCAAGAAGACACCATCCAGGCCAAAGGCCTCAACATTGAAGTCTTGCCAGTGTATCGCTGGATTCTCTTACAGAACTGACGCTTCCCTTCTGTGCGAAACACCCTCTCATCCCTTAAACTCCTCTACCGCAATGGTCGCCGTCTCCCATTCCTCCATTTTGTCGTCGAGGGAGTCTTTTAAGGCCTGGTAGCTGGTGTAGAAATCTTTGTCCTGCGAGTTGCCGGAGGCAAGGATCGCCTCTTTCTTTGCTATCTCGCTCTCGAGTGCCTCTATCTCCTTCTCTATCTTCTCCACCGCGTTGCGTAGTTTGCGCAGTTCTCGCTCGCGGTCCTTGCTCTGCTCGTAGTTCAGCCGTCCTTGCGTCTTCGTCTCTGTGGCGGCTGCGGGTTTGGGTGCCGATGCCTGTTGGCGGGCGTTCAGGCTTTCGGTAAACTCGAATATGTCGCCCTTGAACTCGTGTACCGCCCCGTCGCGGAACTCATACAGCTCGTCGGTCAGCCCCTGTAGGAAGTCGCGGTCGTGCGACACCACTATCAGCGTTCCCGTGTATTGCAGCAGGGCGTTCTTCAGAATGTCCTTCGAGTCCATGTCCAGATGGTTCGTCGGCTCGTCCAGCACCAGCAGGTTCGACGGTGTCAGCAACAGCTTTGCCAATGCCAGTCGTGCCTTCTCGCCGCCCGACAGCACCTTCACCTTCTTCTCGCAGTCCTCGCTGTCGAACAGGAAGCTGCCCAGAATGTTACGTATTTTGGGCCGTATATCGCCCTGCGCTATGTCGTCGATGGTCTGGAACACGGTCTTCTCGCCGTCCAGCATTGCCGCCTGGTTCTGTGCATAGTAGCCCACCTGCACATTGGCTCCCAGCCGGAACGACCCCGTGTAGTCCTTGATGTCGCCCACGATAATCTTCGCCATCGTGCTCTTGCCCTCGCCGTTCTTGCCCACAAAGGCAATGCGTCGTCCCGAGGTGATCAGCATGTCCACCCCGTCGAACACCCGCAGGTCGCCGTAAGCCTTGCCCAGCCCCTGCGTCTCCACCACTATTTTGCCGCTGTGCGGCGCGGGTTGGAAACGGAAATGGATGCTCTCGGTGCTCACCTCGTCCAGCTGCACCATCTCCATCCGTTCCAGCATCTTCACCCTCGACTGCACCTGCTTCGCCTTCGTCGCCTTGTAGCGGAACCGCTCGATGAACGCCTCTATCTGTGCCACCTGCCGCTGCTGTGCCGTCAGCTGAGCCATCTGCGACGCCCGCCGCTCCTGCATCTGCACCACATACTCCGAGTAGGGGCACTTGTAGTCGTATATCCTCCCAGCGGTAATTTCGATAGTCCGCTTGGTGATGTTGTCGAGGAACGTCCTATCGTGCGACACCAGCACCACCGCTCCCAAGTAGCCCTGCAAGAAATTCTCCAGCCACTGAATCGACTCGATGTCCAGATGGTTCGTCGGCTCGTCGAGCAGGAGGAAGTCGGGCTGGCGCAACAATAGCTTTGCCAGCTCCACGCGCATCTGCCAGCCGCCGCTGAACTCCGCCACCGGCCGTCCGAAGTCGCTGTGCCGGAACCCCAAGCCCAGCAGCACCTTCTCCGTCTTCTCCTGCCGGCTGTCGGCTCCCAACATCGCCACCTGCTCCGTCACCTCGTTGTGGCGGTTCAGCAGGCGGGTATACTCGGCCGACTCGTAGTCGGTCCGCTTAGCAATCTCCTCCGTCAGCCGCTGCTGCAGGGCCAGCAGCTCGTCGATGCGGCTGAAGGCGGTCATCGCCTCGTCGAGCACGCTGCGCACCGTGTCGGGCACCATCTCCTGCGGCAGGTAGCCCACCTCCTGGCCCGTGGCTATCACCATCGTGCCCGACTCAGGCTGCTGCCAGCCGCACAGTATCTTCAGCAGTGTCGACTTTCCCGCGCCGTTCTTGCCCACCAGGCCTATGCGGTCGCGGTCGCCGATATTGAATGTCACATTGTCAAATAGGTTGGTGCCAGTGAACTGCACCGAAAGATTATTGACAGCAAGCATAAATAATATCTATCTATTCTATCAAATCTATCGTCTCTATAACTAAATAAACCAAGGGCTGCCAATCATGCGACAGGCAGCCCTTATCTTCAATAGCTTGTGGCGTTAGCCACGCGCCTTTACTGCAGGTCGAAGTTGACAGGCAGGTTGAACTGCGTACGCACGGGTTTGCCGCGCTGCTTGCCGGGCTTCCACTTGGGCATCGACTTCACGACGCGCACAGCTTCTGCGCCGCATCCGCCGCCGATGTCACGAAGCACCTTCACCTGTCCCACGCTGCCGTCCTTCTCAACCACGAAGGAGACGAACACTTTACCAGTG
>JAEEIS010000022.1 GCA_016281475.1 Bacteroidales bacterium | reverse complement strand
CTTCGGTTATGGATTGAGTTATGCCAAGTATGGGCTGGAGAATGTGCGGTGGAAAGATGGCCAAGTGTGTGGAACGGTAAGAATGGTTAAGCCTTCAAGAGCGGGAGAATTCGGCGGTAGGGGCAGCACGGTGGTGGAGGTCTACCTCAAGGGTGAGGAGGGCACTCAGGAACCGCGCAAGCAGTTGGTGGGTTTTCAACGTGTGGCAGTGGCCGAAGGAGAGTCGCAACCATTTGAGATAGACATCGACCCCTATTGGCTGCGCTCCTTTGACGAGGAAACACAAGAGATGGTACCGATACCTACAGGCAGCGAGATTACGCTGCTGGTGGGCTTCAGCAGCGCCGACAGGGACTTAGTGGAGTTGAAAATAAAATATGAGTAATCAGAATAATCAAACAATATCATTATGGCAGAATACACAATTATAATTGAACATGACCCAGTCACAGGTCTTTATTGCGGGCAATGCCAGCAGTTGCCTGAAGCCATATCGCAAGGACACACAGAGGAAGAGTTGATGAACAATATCCGTGAGGCCATTGAACTAGTGCTAGAAGACCGTGCCGAAAATATTAAGCGGCTCTATTCTGGACATAGATACACGAGTCGCAATATTGCCATAAACGCATGAAGAAAGAGAAATTCCTTCGATTCTTGCGCGAGAACCAATGTTTTCCGACAGGTAGACAGAAGGGTAGTCATGCGCAATACCAAAATCAAGCAAACGGCAATAAGACAGTCGTGCCTTTGCACAATGACATTGCCGAACCCACAGCCCGTGCCATTTGCAAACAGCTGGGCATTCCTCCTGTAAAATTCAATTAATAATTAAAAAGTCTATATATGAAAAAACAAGATTGGTTAGTTATCTTAATCGTGGTGGTCGTGTTGGCCCCGTTCTTTATTCCTGCTACGGGATTCTTTGAGTGGTTCAAGGCTTCCACGGCAGCGCATCCCTACATCATGGCGTTCTTCAAGTTTGCCATCCTTGCCACCTTTGGCGAGATGCTGGCCCTGCGCATCCGCGAGGGCGTGTACAACAAGAAAGGCTTCGGCGTGCTGCCCCGCATGATGGTGTGGGGATTCTTAGGCGTTTGCATCGCTATGGCGATGGTCATCTTCAAGAGTGGTGTTCCTACCTTCTTGGGCACCGTGGCCGACGCACTGAAAGACACTACAGGGCATGTACCCGCCTACGTGGGCATCTTCAAGGCCTCCGAGCTGACATGGGGCAAGGTGGGCATCGCCTTCGCCGTCAGCGTGCTGATGAATACTATTTTCGCACCGGTGATGATGACCTTCCACAAATGTACCGACATCCATATCTTGGAGAATGGCGGCACCGTGCGTGGACTGTTCAAGCCCATCAAGATGCGCGAGATTTTCGCCAGCAAGATTAACTGGGACGTGCAGTGGAATGTGGTGTTTAAGAAGACCATACCCCTCTTCTGGTTCCCCGCACACACCATCACCTTTATTCTGCCCCCGACATTCCAAGTGCTGTTTGCCGCACTGCTGGGCGTGGCACTGGGTCTCATCTTAGCCTTGGCGGGAGGAAGCAAGAAATGAGGAAACACGCATTACTGTTTGTCGGACTAGTCGGACTGGTCGGACTAGTCGGACGTGCCCAGGACTTTTCCCTCAGGTGGAACGGCTTTGTCAATCCCCACTACTATGCCGACAGCCGCAGTGTGGTGGGCGGACGCGAGGATATGATGCTGTTCTATCCTAAGCCCATCGTGCGCGACAGCCTTGGCCGTGACATCAACGACGGCTGGCAGGCCAATATGCTTGCCATCACGGCGCGCTTAGGTCTTAAAATAACCGGTCCTGAGATGTTGGGTGCAAAGACTTCGGCCTTTGTGGAAGGTGACTTCACGGGTGCCACCAACGCAACTATCAACAACTTGCGTCTGCGCCATGCCTACTTCCGCATGAATTGGGACAAGCACGAACTCACTGCCGGACAATATTGGTATGCCATGGTCGTCCACGAAATAATGCCTATGACCAACCCGCTGAACATGGGTGCTCCGTTCCATTGCTATGCCCGCCAGCCGCAGGTGAGGTATAGCTACTTCCCCACCGGCAACTGGGAGATTATTGCGGTGGCGCAATGGCAGTTGGACAACATGAGTCAGGGACTGCTCAACGGTGTGCCGGCCTCCTCCACCTTGTTTGCAAGACATAGCATTTTGCCCGAGCTGAATGCCCAGCTGCGTTACCGCACGTCGAGATTATTCATTGGTGCCGCTGCCAACCTCAAAACCATACAGCCTGTGGTGAATACTGTTGGTATGGCATCATCCCAGCCACTGCACCGTTCGTTGAGCTACTCCATTTTCGGCAGCTACCGCTTTGAAGAAGGTTTTACCGTCAAGGTGCAAACCCTTCTCAACAACAGCCTGTATGAGGGATGTTCGTTGGGTGGTTATCTGATGTATCAGAGTGTGGGAGGCACCCTTTTGGATTTCCGTGACTGGCACTTCAACACCGTGTGGCTCGACATCGAGCGCAACCGCGGCCACTGGCGGCCAGGCCTCTTCATGGGCTATGCCCAGCACATGGACGAAGGCCCTGTGCCAGCCATCTATGGCACTGCTATCGTCTTTGGCCGTGGCTACGACCTTGACTACCTCTGGCGCATCCAGCCCCGTCTCACCTACACCACACAGAAGGGGCTCTCTTTCGTGGGTGAGGCAGAATACACCTACGCGGGCTATGCAGAGCCTGTCGGCAATCTACGTCTTTCATTAAGTGCTGTATATGCTTTCTAACTATCATACCCATTCCCGCTATTGCGACGGCAAGGGCGAGCTTCGCGAATATGTCGAGCTTGCCCTTGCCAACGGCTTTGCTGCCCTTGGCTTTTCTGGTCATGCCCCACTGCCTTTTAAAAACAGTTTCTCCATCCACGACGAGGACTATCAAGCCTATTGCAACGAGGTTCGCGCCTTGAAGGATGAGTATCGCGACCGCATTGACATTCGGTTGGGACTGGAAATAGATTATGTGCCAGGTGTGTGCGACGACTTCCGTCCCCTCGTCGAGCAGGGCGGGCTGGACTATTTTATCGGTGGCGTGCACTTGGTCACCGACCCTGCCGATACCCAATGGCTGCGCGACCACACGACATACGCGGCACAGCGTATCTGGTTTATCGACGGCCCCAAGCAGGAGACCTACGACGAGGGTCTGCAACGTGTCTTTTATGGCGACATACGCCGTGGTGTCACCGCTTTCTTCCATCAGAGCAACGCCATGATTGAAAGCCAGCGGCCCACCATCGTCGCCCATTTCAACAAGATAGTGATGCACAACCGCGACCGCTATTTCTTGGAGCACGACAAGTGGTATCTCGACCTTGTGTACGAAACCATCGAACTCATCCGCGAGGTGGGCTGCATCGCCGAGGTCAACACCCGTGGCATCTACAAGAAGCGGCACGACGACTTCTACCCCTCGCGCGAACTGCTGCGCTATATGAGCGACAAGCATATCCCTGTCATCGTCAGCACCGATGCCCACCAGCCCGAGGACCTCCTGCACACCGAGGGAGCCGAAGACTTCTTGCGCGAGATAGGCTATTCTGAGGTTCTTACGCGGCTGCCGTAGCAATTATGTCTGTCCATCTATGTCATTACCAGTCGCCTTGTGGCGAACTATTGTTAGGTTCCTACGAAGGTCGAATCTGTCTTTGTGATTGGGCTGCAAGAAAGAATCGTGCCACCATAGACAAGCGGTTGCGCTTGAGTCTCAAAGCCGAATATGTCGAGCAGAAGGATGACGTGATAGTACTTCTGAGTCGGCAGCTAGATGAATATTTCCGTCGTGAACGCCGCACGTTCGATGTGCCGCTCATTATGGCGGGAACTCCGTTCCAACAACATGTATGGTGCCAATTGATGTGCATCCCATACGGCCAGATGGTCAGCTATGCCGAAATGGCTGAACGTATCGGTGTGTCCACATCGGTGCGGGCCGTCGCCAATGCCATTGGTGCCAACGTTCTCAGCATCATTATCCCCTGCCATCGTGTCGTCGGCTCCAATGGCTCGCTCACAGGCTATGCTGGCGGCATTCCCGCCAAGAGATACCTTCTCGAATTAGAAAAAGGATAAAAACTATTGTCTCTCCAGCTGCGCGAAGCGGTATTGGCGCATATAGTCGTCTTCTTCCGACCAGTATTCGGCATTGAAGAGGTCCATGCCTGTGGGGGTAATCTCGTACCAAAACTGCTCTTTGTTGGAGAGTTGCAGCAGGTGGCTGGGCATCTCGAACGAGTAGAAGAAGTGGAATGTCTGCGTGTCCGCCACTCCCTTGGCGTTGGTACGGACGAGGGTGGTGTCGAAAAACTGGTAAGTCACCTTCTTCGCAGGGTCATAGTAGGTGCCGGTCAGGGCATTTATTCTTTTCTGAATCAGCAGTTGCTCGTAGGCCGCCATGGGGCTTTTGTCGCCGGGGTCGTACATCCACAGCGTGTCGGCCTCGTCATCCTCGGGATTGAGGCATACAATGATTGTCTTTTCGTCAAGCTGTTGCAGCACAGCCGTGTCGCCTTCTACGCCAACGGCAGTCCAGTCGGTACCGGGATAGGCTTGGATGACGAAGGTGTCCGTCGCAACCTGCAGTAGTGCGAAGGTGGAGCCGCCCTCATGCAGGGTGCCGCCTTGGAAGATGAACAAATCGGGGTTGTTGGTAACGGTGTCGTGGCTGCCGACAAAGAATTCGTAGCCGTCGAACCAGCAGGTGCTGTCGAAATTAAAGGAGGCGGCCTCCTCTACCTGCGTATGGCAGGCTGTGCAAAGTAATGCAAATGCTGTTAGGATAGGAAATAGTTTCTTCATTTGGTAAAGTATTTGAATGTTCTGTTATCAATTCGGGTTGGGATGGAGAGCCCCGTCTGTGTGCGGCGAGTCCAGTTGCCGTGGTCGTCGCGGCGGTAGGTGGTCACGGTGGGATCGCCGTTGACGTAATACTGCTCCTCGACGACGCGGCCCAACGTGTCGTAATGTAATGTGGGTTTGTTGGGGGCGTACCATTGGTATGACCCGTCGCGGTCGCGCATACTGGTCAGCCGACCTTCTTCGTCGTAAAGAAAGGTCTGCGTCGATGCGTCAGGGAAGGTGGTGCGTACCAGACGATTGGCGGTGTCGTAGTCGTAGGTGAAGCGTGAGCCGTCGGGGTAGATGAACCGATGCAGCCGTCCCTGTTTGTCGTACTTCAGGCGATAGGTGTAGTGCTTGCCCTCGGGGTCGGTGATGCGGGCACGGCAGGTGCGACCGTTGCGCGAATAGCGGTAGGTGGTGGTGGTGTAGGGTGCGGTGATGCTGTCGTAGGGTGTGCCCGCGCTGTCGAGATAGCACACCTCCTCCACGCGTCGGCCAAGGCTGTCGTACTGAAAGGTATAGCGTTGATTGGTCTCGCGGTCGCGATAGTACAGCTCAAGGCAGTGCCCTGCGCTGTCGAAGCAGACGGCGTGTTCCGACACCAAGCCTTCGTAATACTCCTGGTACACCTCGTGCGTGACCATCGCCACCTCGCCCAGCAGTTCTTCCGTCTCGCCCCACCTCAGTCGGTATTGGGCAGTGCGGTTGAAGTCCTCGGGCCTATTGGGCTCGAAAGGGAAGGGGGTGTGCTGCTCGGAGCATCCGACTACCAATCCCAATGCAGCCACTAGTACAACGAAACAATGCCTCATCGGAGAATTGGGTACTTTTAAATATACTAATGTGTTAGTCTTTGGCGCGTCAGCCGTCCCCTCTTTAGAGGGGTGGCCGCAGGCCGGGGTATGTGATTAACACATTACAAATTATTTTACCAGCGTTTTAGTTACGATGGAGGCGAGGTTGCCCTTGGCCTGCTCTTTGAGCAGTTTATCAGCCACTTTCGACTTGCCGACAGATTCCTTGTAATTGCTGTAGAATGCCAGCATCTCCTCCGTTGCCACCTGGGCGTTGAGTAGGTTGCCGTCCTCCTTGTTAGTGAGGGCGTGGCGGGTCCACGCTGCCATGTATGCCACCATCAGGCTGCCATTCTTCGGGTCCACCAGCTTGGGGTCGATCACCACGCTCACGTCGGGCGTACCCGTAAGCCAGCGGACGAGGAAGTTGGTGCACTCCTCGTGCTTGGGCTGGTTGAAGGCGGGGTCGACACTCAGCAGGTAGTTGCAGCAGTTGAGCACGTCGGCCTCATAGTTGGCATACTCCGACGGCCACATCTTCTCGGGCATGATGGGCAGCGAAAACTGTAACTCTTGTGCCATGGCGCACTGTGCCATGACCATTGCGACTAGGATTAAAGCTATCTTTTTCATATCTAATTTGTATTTTTTATGCGGTTATTATTGCTTCTCTGATTTATAAAAATCCTTAATTCGTCCCCTCTTTAGGTGGGGAGCAAACATCCAGTGAATGTTTGCCGCAGGCTGAGGTATGTATCAATTTCCAGTTCTCAATTATCAATTCTCAATTTCACTCCTCCACAGCCAGGCCGCCCATCGAGGTCTCCTTGTAGAGGCTGGGCAGGTCGTGGCCCGTGCGTTTCATGGTGCGCACCACCTTGTCGAAACTGATGATGTGCTTGCCGTCGCTCATCATGGCGTAGATGTTGATGTCCAAGGCTCTCAATGCCGCCATGGCGTTGCGCTCTATGCAGGGTATCTGCACCAGTCCGCACATGGGGTCACAAGTGAGACCCAGATTGTGCTCCATCGCCATCTCGGCGGCATACTCTATCTGCTGCGGGCTGCCGCCAAACAGCTGGTTGGCCGCCACCGCCGCCATCACGCAGGCACTGCCCACCTCGCCCTGGCAGCCCACCTCGGCTCCCGAGATGGAGGCGTTGTGCTTGATGACGTTGGCAAAGAGGCCTGCCGTAGCCAATGCACGCAGTATTTCCTTGTCGCTGAACTCGTGCGCCTTCTTCAAGTGGTACAGCACGGCGGGCAGCACGCCCGACGCCCCGCAGGTGGGTGCGGTAACTATCTGTCCGCCCGCGGCGTTGCGCTCCGACGTGGCCAGCGCGTAAGCTATCACCAGCGCGCGGCTCTGCAGCGAGGGCTTGTAGCTCGACGCGCGCACGTAGTATTGCCGCGCCTTGCTCCGCAGGTGCAGTCCTCCGGGGATGACCCCTTCCTCCTGCAGGCCCTCGGCTATCGTGCCCTGCATCACCTCCCACATCTGCTGCAGGTAGTCCCAGATGTCCTCGTCCTCGCACTGCTGCACATACTCCCAGTAGGTCATGCCCTCGCGCTCGATGTAGGGCAGTATCTCCCCGAGAGTCTGCATGTCGTACACCTGCCGCGACTCCTCGCGTGAGGTCTCGTTGCCCAGTGCGCCGCCGCCCACGCTGTAGATGGTCCAGTCGGCAATGGTTTTTCCCTTCTCGTCCAACGCCTCGAAATACATGCCGTTGGTGTGGAACGGCTTCACGATGTCGGCCCGCCACACTATCTCCACCGGCACGGGGGCAGCCCCGTCGATGATGGCCTTGTCGGTGCGGTGCCCGCGGCCTGTGGCGGCAAGACTGCCGTAGAGCGTCACGCGGATGCTCGCGGCCTCGGGATGCTCCATGCAGAACTGTTTGGCGGCACGGTGCGGCGCCATCGTGTGGCTGCTCGACGGGCCGATGCCCTTGCGATATATCTTTTTAATAGATTCCACTGTTCAGTCAGATTCAAAAATTACAAATTGCAAAGATACATCTTTTTTCTGACATGGCAGAAAAAACTTTCGCCACGAGCAGGGCAAACGCATGAAAATTTTGAAAAATAGTACGGAATGAACAATTTGGCCGGAGTTATTAACAGGCCACCGTGCGAGCCGCGTGGAAATTGTGCGAAATGAACAAATTCGCCCACAGTTTGTTGATAAATATTTGTG
>JAEEIS010000163.1 GCA_016281475.1 Bacteroidales bacterium | reverse complement strand
GTCAAGAGCGGCTCCGTCATCGTGGCAGCCATCATGCACGGCACCTGCAACGGTGTGGCAGGTCTGACGATGGTTTTTCTCAGCCTTGACAAATACAACGACCTCATCGACGGTGCCGCCGGCCTTGCCGGCATCCTCGCCATGCTGGTGGTCGCCGCGGTCATCTTCCTCTTCGACCGCTACGTCACCCGCGACCGCATCTGCACCTCCAAGCTGACCGGCATCGTAGGGGCTGACCCCTCTGTTCGCCCATAGGACTCCCATTTATCGCTAAAAAGCACCCTTTTTTGGTGTCTTGAAGAAACACCGTACAAGCAGTCTTGTACGGTGTTGCGACTATAGGGAGCAACATCTCAAAAATGCATAGTGCGGCGATAGTCAAAACGTAACAAAACTGCATCTCGTAGAGACGCGCCAATGAAGACGAATTAATAGAGCCTTTTTTTTGTCTTATATATCGCCTCCGCCCCCTTTCGGCCGCTCCCACACCTAGGCTTTCCACCGCCTCGCGCTCGCCTGACTCCCAGTGAACTTCCCTCCTTCAAGGGTTCATCAAGGGTTGTTTATCGCTGTAGGAGCCTATAACTGCCCCACAAAAGGCGGCGCGAAGTCGGCATCTCGAGGGAGGAAGAGGGTCCGAACGCCTCAACGGAGGCAATCCCGCATGTGGGATGCGCCCGCCTGTTTCCGACAGGCCATTTGCCAAGCTCTCAAGCACCCGAGCCGTTCCTAAACTCCTTTGGCGTGCAGCCTTTCAGGCGGCGGAAGAAGCGTGCGAAGGAGGCCGTCTCGGCGAAGTGGAGGCGGTCGGCAATTTGGGCGACGGAGAGCGTGGTGGTCTGTAGCAGCCATGCGGCCTCCATCAGCAGCATCTGGTCGATGTATTCCACCACCGTGCGGCCCGACACCTGGCGCACGATGCGCGAGAGGTAGGTGGTGGTGATGCAGAGCTCGGTGGCATAGAAGGCGATGTCGCGGTGCTCGGCATAGTGCTGCGACAGCAGACGCAGAAAGTCGAGATAGATTTCCTCGACGCGTTTGGGGAAACGGTGGCGGTCGATGCTCCGCTCCTGCGTGGCGGTCAAGTCATTCAGGAAGAGGTTGTAGAGCAGGCGCAGGCTTTCGTCGTGCTGTGGGTGGGGGGCTCTCAGATAATAGAGAGCCAGCCGCATGAGGTTCTCCAAATGTGCGGCATCGGTAGGTTGTAGCTGGAGTTTCGGCTCGGTCTGCTCGACGAGGGAGAAGTAGGCGGCGCGGATGGCGCTGTGCATGTTCGACGAGCGGAGCGTGAAGGTCTCGTCGGCCAGCAGGCAGATGCCACGATAGTCGTCGGAGGCGGCGATGATGCGCATAGGCATGCCCGGTGCGTAGGGGTAGAGGTCGTTCTTGGTGAGCGTGAACTGCTGCTTGTTGTAGGCGATGGTCAGCCATCCCTGCAAGACAAGCGTATAGGTATAGCAAGCCATGGTGTCCTGCAGCCGGTTGGCAAGAAAAGTGATATGCGCGTCAGTCGTGCAGCAAAACACCTTCAAGTCATCCTCGCACAGAAACCCCTCGCCGTAAATCACTCGTAATCCTTCTGATAAACTGTACATTCTTCGTCTGTTTTAAACTGCAAAGATACGATTATTTTTGAAACTATTTCGTTTGGGTCAGTATTTCCTATAGTACTATACCTTCGTTATAGCCAAATACTGTGGACGAAAAACTTTCGTGAATATTAGTTATTCCTCCATTTATTTACAGCAGATTTTACCCAAGGTTCAAAGATTGGCTTGAGTTCATATTCAAGCATTTCTCTGTTTGCGCGGTGGCCGCATTTATTAACAGAAATCACATCACCGTAGTATTTAAAACCTTCTTTATATTTTTCTCCAAATAGTTCGTCGTGGTCTGAAAAAAGTCCGAGCGTTACAAGTGTATCGTCAAAATTTATTTGATTAAGCTTGCTTTCATACTTTGCTGCATCTTTAACAAATTCATCGGCTGCTCCGATTTTAGGAAGTTCAACGGATGGATTCATACAAGGATTTATTAATACCTTTACAACATTTCTCAAGAAAAGAGAAATAAATGCACCGTAAGAGCTTGCAATAACTACATTTACATTATTATCGTATATATAATCTTGCAATATAGCTAAAGCATTTTCAATGTTGTTTTGCGGATAGTCTATACAATGAACAGAATGCTCTTGAAAGACTTCTTTCAACAACTTTGCTGTAGTAGATTCTGAACTTCCGTTATAGCCGTATATATAGAGTATATTCATCTTGTTTTGTTTATCGATGCAAATATAATGATATTTTTTGATTTAATTGTTAAATAAATGTCAATAGTCATAATTAGCTCATAGCATTTGAACTTTTCTTCGTAACTTTGCAATCCGAAATATAATCTAAACGACAATGAAAAAGAATTTGTCGAAATCACGATACACAGCATTTTGCCAATGTCCGCGCAACATGTGGCTCAGTGTCTATAAACCAGAATTGGCCGAGATTGACGATTCGGCTGAGGCTCGTTTTGAGAAAGGCACAGAGGTGGGTGAACTGGCCAAACGATTATTCCCAAATACTGTTGATGTCACAACGCGTGATGGCGACCGTCTTGATTTGGCTGCCATGATTGAGAAGACGCATCAATGCATCGCTGACGGAGCAGAATGCATTGCTGAGGCTGCTTTCTCTCTCGACGGTTGCTATTGTGCTGTCGACCTGCTGCGGCGCGAAGAAGATGGCTGGGCCATCTATGAGGTGAAGAGCAGTACCTACAAGAGCGATAAGGACGACACTGAGGAGCATCTGAGGGTCTATCTTCAGGATATAGCCTACCAGCGTTATGTATTGGAGCAATGCTGCATAAAGGTTTCTGGCACCTACCTTGTGCGTCTCGACAGCAACTATGTGCGGGGTGAAGAACTTGACTTGAACGGCCTGTTTCATATCAAGGACGTTGCAGAACTGATGAAGAACGAGTACTTGAAAATTCCGTACAACATCTCTGTGGCGAAGCGCATACTGCAAGGTTTGGACATGCCCGATGCCGACATCGATGTACACTGCAACAAGCCTTATTCCTGCGCATTCTTCAAGTACTGCCTCGGAGAAGTACCGCAGCCGAATGTTTTTGACCTCTACCGCATGAACTTCGACAAGAAATGTGCCTTGTACCGCGAGGGTAAGGTTGATTTTGAAAGCCTGCGTGACGTGTCGCTGACGGAGATGCAGCAGCTGCAGGTGGAGAGTTTTCTTAATGGGACATCGTTTGTGGATGCCGATGCCATACGTCAGTACCTCGCACAGCTGAGTTACCCACTCTACTTCCTCGACTTTGAGACCTACCAAGATGTCGTACCGCAGTTCCCCGGGACAAGGCCCTACCAGCAGATAACATTCCAGTATTCGCTGCATTATATAGAACATGAAGGGGGAGAAATTAAGCACAAGGAGTTCCTTGGCGAGTCGGGCACCGACCCGCGTCGGGCACTGGCAGAGCAGATATGCAAGGATATTCCGAAAGGAGTATGCACCACGGCCTACAATAAGGGCTTCGAGTGCGGACGCCTGAACGAGCTGGCCGATGCCTACCCCGACTTGGCCGACCATCTTCGTGATATTGCCAACCATATCGTCGACCTTATTGACCCATTCCGTCAGAAGATGCTCTATCTGCCAGAGATGAACGGCTCGTTCAGCATCAAACGTGTTCTGCCGTCGCTCTTCCCCAACGACCCAGAGCTGGATTATCATAACCTCACTGGCAGCGTCCACGACGGCGGTGAAGCAATGGATATCTTCCCCCGCATCAAAGACATGCCTCCCGCCGAAGCCGCTGCTGCCTGCGAGTCATTGCTCCGCTACTGCGAACTCGACACCTGGGCGATGGTAAAGGTGTGGGAGAAATTGAAAGAAACCATCAAATAAGCTATCAATATGCAAGAAAAAATTTCCACTCAAAAACAGGCTCTATATAGATGCTATAAAAATGACCCATCTTCACCATCGGAAGACATGTATAGCAGTAGTTTGTTTGACCTAATTGGCAAGAAAGAACCAGACCAAACCAAGTCTCTTGGGTATGTCTTAGCACATTCCAGCCATGTAAGGTATTTTCTACTAGAGAAAATTATTGGCGCCAAGCGGGCAAAGAATCTGATGGCTTGTAACTGTATTGTTGATTGTGAATTTCTGCTGGGGAACGATAGGAATACTAATGAAAGGGCGGATATCGTAATCCGATTTCCTGAACATAATGAAATCGTCATTATTGAGGCGAAGAGTTTGAATGCGAAAACGAAAGCAGACTATGCCATCAATCAGGCTATGGGATATGCAAGAAAAATGAATTTTGACAAATGCACAATTGTTTCATTGACAAACAGCAAAATGTATGGAATAGGCAACCATAAAGATGACATTTATGAAACAATTGCATTGCAATGGAGTGATATTATTGACATTTTTGACAACGTTGTACGCAAAAACAGAGACAACGTGGTTTCATTGGAAAAAGATTTTCTTAACTATATTTTAAAAATAAAAGGTCTTATGAAATACTACGACATTGAAGTCTTGTCAATTCCCGCAGGCGGATCCATAGATGGTGTTGAAAAAGCCGGCATATACGAATGTCCATCGGAAGATGCGCCATACAAGAGCAGAGGGGAACATAAGCCTCTCTTTATTGCTTTCCGAGGAGAAAAGGGGTTGGTCAGAAAATTGTACAAGGTAGCAGAACTAATTTCCATCCCTATTGCAGGTCCTGACTATGCTATCGCTAAAGAGAGTCTTGACCTTAATCTTGTTGAAAAGATTGAGAAATACAAGGAAGTTGTCAGCTATGACACGGAAAATAAAGACGAACGTCCCAAATGGGTATTTTTCCTTGATGAAGAAAAAAGCATTACGTTGCCTCATCCTGTGATCTACAAAAAAAATAACACTTTTGTTGAAACCAAAAGACCTTTGCGTGATTATTTCGACGAAAATAAAAGGGATGGAGATTATATTGTGTTTTCTTGAGAATTTAACATATCTTTAACATTTAATTTGAAAATAATGCAGATATTTGCATTGTTGACAAATTAAATGTTAAAGATATGGTAATACATCAAGACAATCTCGCGTTCAGCGTAATCAACGACAATGAAGTAAAAGTCCTGCACCTCTATCCCCGCACGAGCGATGTGACACGTCTCGTCATCCCGCCGCATGTGCAAGGTTACCGCGTCTCCGTCATCGCCAAGAAAGCATTCTATGAGTGCACCAATCTGCGCCGCGTTCAGTTGCCGCCCTACCTGCGCAGCATCGAAGATGAAGCTTTCGGTCTGTGCGAGAAGCTCGAAGAAATAACCCTTCCCGACAGCATTACGCATATTGGTAAAGCTGTGTTCGAGGGTACATTCGCATTGCAGAAAGTTGTGTTGCCGCGTAATCTCAACTCACTGCCCGAAGCACTCTTCTACGACAGCGCCGTGAGCGAAGTGACGCTGCCCGACAGCATCACCGAGATTCCCACTGCCTGCTTTTACGACTGCCGCAACCTGCATCGCATTGTGCTGCCCACCACTGTTACCAGAGTAGCGTCAGACGCGTTCCACTACTGCGTCAATCTTAATGAAGTCGTTGGCCCCACTGCCATCGACCATATAGATATGTTTGATGGTGAAAAAGAGTATCAAATAAAAGCCATTAAATACTAAATCTTCATAGTTTTATCTGATTACCACCCTTTTAGCAAAGAATGAAAAAGATACTTTATATTGATATGGACAATGTGCTTGTCGACTTCCAGTCGGGACTCGACAAGGTGGATGAGGCGACAAAGCAAGCCTACGAAGGCCATTTGGACGATATTCCAGGACTCTTCGGGTTAATGGATCCTATGCAAGGAGCTATCGACGCGGTACATCGGCTGGCCAAAGAATATGACTGCTATATCCTTTCCACAGCTCCATGGTGCAATCCGTCGGCTTGGAGTGACAAACTGCAATGGGTAACACACCATTTGGATGATGTGTTCCACAAGCGACTTATAATCTTGCACCACAAAAATCTCTGCCGAGGTGACTATCTTATTGACGACCGTGCTAAGAATGGTACGGACAGTTTTTGTGGTGAGTGGATTCGTTTCGGTTCCGAAGAGTTCCCCGACTGGGGGAGCGTACTTGCATATTTGAGCAGATAAGAAATAATTAACAAACACATAACAACAATGAAAGATTTACAACATTTAAACGAGATTACACAAGAAATGAGTTATTGTTTTCTGTACCTGCCTTAATTATTAGACTTGTTTCGTTTGGGTCAGTTTTCGTTTCAGTTGGGTTGTCTGTTTATTGGGAATTTAGGCGTATCTTTGCAATTTGAAATTGAAATTAATATCATTTTGAATCAACTTAATAATCATATCATTATGACTAAAGAAGAAGCTTTAAAGAATTTCGCCATGTTCGGTGCTGCATGGTTCGGTAACAGCAAACAGCATTTCGCTTTCTCGGCCTACGACCGCCTGCAAGGCTGGAACAAACTGGCCGACAAATGGAAGGAAGAGGCCGAAGAGGAGTGGGAGGAGGCCGAAGAGGTTCTGAACCGCCTGGTGGAGCTTGGTTACAAGCCCGCTGAGTTGCAGGAGATGATGAAGACCATGGAGTTTCCTTTCTACGACGACCCGAAACAGCAGATTGAGTCGGACTACGAGCCCAATGCCGTGAAGATGATGAGCGAGATGGCCGCTGCTTTCGCCGACGACTATCCCACCCAGAAACTAATCCAGAAATGGATTGACGGCGAGAAGGACCACATGGCTTGGGAGGCTCAGTACCTCAACTACATCGAGAAACTCGGTTACGAGAATTTCCTCACCGCAATGATGTAAGCCATGAAAGATAAGGTATTACAAGCCATGCGCGAGTTTGGCGCACCCGTCAACGCGGGGAAGATTGCCGAGATTACAGGCATAGACCGCAAAGAGGTCGATAAGGCCTTTGCCGAACTGAAGAAGGAGGGCGCGATTGTATCGCCCGTCCGCTGCAAATGGGAACCGGCTAATTGAGAAATCTGACTTCGAATGAAGCATCTCTTTGTTTGAGGCAGATGAATTTTTTCTTCAAGGGGGGAGGGTGCAGACTCTCCCCTTTTATCACTAAAATGAAATCTGTTATGTCAAAATATAATGTCCATGTAAATACATCTATGATCCCGAAAAGGGGGATCCGAAAAACAATATACCGGCAGGAACTCCATTTGAAGACTTGCCTGACATTTGGCGTTGCCCTCGCTGCAAACGGAAGAAAGAGAAATTTGTCAAACAAGAAGAATAATACATCATGCAAATCAAGTCAATAACCTTTCAAGACGGTGGCTTTATGACCCAGCAGTGGGCCCTTGGCGGCAAGGACGAGGCCGCAAAATATGATGCCAATATCAAGTATCGCTCTGGCCTTTACAACTACCTCATCGACACCGGCAGCGAGGTGATTCTCGTGGACACCGGTTTGCCCGCAGGGTCGCCCGAACAGGTGCCAGAAAAGGACACGATGATTTTCACAGGCTACAACACGCAGAATTACATGGACGGCTTCCGCGCCCTCGGCTATAAGCCTGAGCAGGTGACGAAAATCCTTCTGACCCACCGTCACAGCGACCACAGCGGTGAGTTGAAGAGCTTCTCCAACGCCAAAATCTACGTCAATGAGGAGGAATTGGAAGCCGACGAGCTGCAAGGCATTCAGAACATCGTGCCCGTGAAGTTCACCGATGGCCCTTACTACAATTTCCCCGAATGCCAGAAGATTGCCGACGGCATTTACTACATCAAGGCGAAGGGTCACACCAAGGGCAACAGCATTGTGATTGCCGAGAACGACGGGCTTTTCTATATGTTCCAGGGCGACGTGACCTACACCGACGAGGCGCTGTACGAGAACCGCCTCTCAGCATTCAACAGCCATTGGGACGATGCTCGCGTAACCCTCGACCGCGTGCGCGAGTTTGTGGCCAACCACCCCACGGTGTATCTCTCCACCCACACGCCCCTCGGTCCTGAGAATCTTGTCGCAAAGCGCATTGTGGACTTGAACAATATGCCCGAGCCCCTGCCCATCGGCGAGATTGTCTACAAGACCAAGAGCGGCAAGTATGTCTGCTCTATCTGCGGCTACGTCTATGACCCCGCAGAGCATGACGGTGTGGCTTTTGAAGACCTGCCCGACGACTGGAAGTGCCCTCGTTGCAGACAGCCCAAGGACAGATTTAACCCGGCATAACCCCGATAGTATGGACCTTGGTGCCTACATGGCGGAGAGCATCCGCAACATCATGGCGAAGGCCTACCTCAATGTGTTGGGCAATCCGCACGAGGCTCGCTTTGTGGCGCGGATGCAGCGCACCATCACCAAAGCCGAACGGCGGCGCAAAGCGTACCTCGAGAAAGAGGGTGTCGCGGTGCCGCCGTTCCTCATTGCCAGCATCGCCACCACCTGTAACCTGCAGTGTAAGGGCTGCTATGCCCGCAAAAACGGCATCGCCGACGACACCTCCTCGAAAGAGACGCTCACGCCCGAGCAATGGGGTGCCATCTTTCGTGAGGCTGCCGAACTGGGTGTCAGCTTCTGCCTGCTGGCCGGAGGCGAGCCACTCACACGACGCGACCTCCTGGAGAGTGCCGCCGAGGTGGAGGACATCATCTTCCCCGTCTTCACCAACGGCACAATGATTGGCGCGGTGTACACCGAGTTCTTCCGCAAGCATCTCAACATGGTGCCTGTCATCAGCCTTGAGGGCGAACTGGCCGCCACCGACGAGCGGCGCGGCAAGGGGGTCTTCCAGCGGGCGTTGCTCTCGATGGAGATGCTCCACAAGGAAAAGCTCTTCTTCGGCACCAGCATCACCGTCACCACCGATAACTATCGCGAGGTGACCTCCGAAGCATTCCTCAGCCACCTCGTCTCGCTGGGCTGTCGGCTGGTGTTCTATGTGGAGTACGTCCCCTTCGACGAGACAACCGCCCATTTGGCTTTCCGTGATGAGCATGTGGCCGAGATGGAACAGATTGTGGAGCAACGGCGCGAACAATTCAAGGAGATGATATTCCTCAGCTTCCCCGGCGACGAAAAGGCACTGGACGGCTGTATGGCCGCCGGACGCGGGTTCTTCCATATTGGTCCCGACGGTGCCGCCGAGCCCTGTCCCTTCTCTCCTTTCAGCGACACCAATGTCGCCCGCGACGGTCTCCGAGCCGCTATTGCCTCACCCCTGTTCCATAAAATCCGCAACGCCCGTGCCCTCGGTTGGGAACACACTGGTGGCTGCACCCTCTACGAACACCGCGAAGAAGTGGAGGCCATGATGAATTGAAAGTTGAAAATTGAAAATTAGCTCCGCGTATCACGCGTTTATACTTTGTGATACGTGCGATACGTGGAGAATTGAAAAATAAGATATGACAACAGCAATACGTTACTACAGCAGATTTGGCCACACCAAGCAAATGGTGGAGGCCGTCAAAGACATCGTGGGTGCAGACCCCAAGACCGTAGCAGAACCCCTCGCCGAGCCAGTCGACGTGCTCTTCCTCGGCGCTGGAGTGATGCTGGGAAAGGTGGACGGCAGCGTGATGCAGTTCATCAATTCCCTCACGCCCAACAAGGTGAAGTGTGTGGTCTGTTTCGGTTCGTGCGCCATCATCAAGTCGCCCGTACCGCAGATGCGCAAAGCCCTCGAAGCTCGTGGCATCAAAGTCAGCGAGCAAGAGTTCACCTGTCCTGGTGCCATGGGACCCGTCAAGGCCGGTCACCCCGATGCCAACGACATCGAGAACTTCAAGACATTCGTCAAATCAGTAATCAACAAATAGCCAGCAACAGGCGTCCTCCTTTCGCCAGTCCGCTGCAAGTGGGAGCCAGCCAAGTAAGGCCTCCATTATCCCAAACAAAAAAGCCGAGACCATTGCTGGCCACGGCTTATGTTAAATTCCGTTGCCTTGCCGCCCTGCAGACAATATAAACTGCATCGCGGCGTTATCTGTTGTGATAAACTACTATCTGATATGAAGAAAACTATACATTTTGTAATGTCGACACTATGCTTAGTAATGGTCGCACTTGGAGCCCTGATGGCCTGTAGCAGAAACGACGGGAACAAAAACAATGAGACTGCAAATATGAACGACGAATGCCTTATCTGCGGTGAGAAACTGGAGTACCTCGACCGCGACACGTTGATGGAGTGCGTGCTCTGCCATCATCAAGAGAATAGCAAGACACGCTGTAAAAACGGCCACTATGTGTGCAGCGAATGCCACATGGCCGGAATGGACTCGGTAATCGCCCTCTGCCTTGAGGAGACCAGCACCAACCCCATCTCCGTGTTGGAGAAGATGATGTCGCAACCATTCTGCCACATGCACGGGCCTGAGCACCACGTGTTGGTGGGTGCAGCACTGCTGACAGCCTACAACAACTGTTTGTCCGACACGACCAAACTCGACCTCGTGGAGCTGCTGCCCGAGGTGATGAGTCGTGGCCGTCAGGTGCCGGGAGGTGCCTGCGGATACATGGGTGCCTGCGGAGCAGCCATCAGCACAGGCATCTTCATGTCGGTTATCACTCGCAACACACCCCTGTCCACCGACACATGGCGTCTTTGCAACCTCTGTACATCGCGGGCGCTGGAGCAGGTGGCACTCAATGGCGGTCCTCGTTGTTGTAAGCGTGACTCGTATCTATCAATCCTCACGACGATTGACTTCGTGAAGGAGAACCTTGGTGTTGAGATGGAGAAGTCCGAGATCGTATGCTCGCGCAGCCAAATCAACAACCAGTGCATCGGTAAGAAGTGCCCATTCTCGCCTGTGAAATAGTAGCTCCCATAGCCACCACACAACGAAAGCCGAGACCATCGTTGGCCTCGGCTTTCGTCGTTTTAGTGTGTCGCACTCGGCTTACATCTCCGAAAGTTTTTTATAACCTTCGTAGCACAGTTTGGCGTTGCGCTTGGTGGCGACGAAGAGTTCTTCGGCCTCCAGGGGGAAGGTCTTCATCAGCGAGTTGTAGCGCAAACTATTCATCCTCATCTGATTTCCATATATATGTATCTCCAGTACAGACAATTTTACCATCTACGAAGTCCACACCATTGTCACGAAGCCATTCTTCAGCTTTTGCGGTGTACCAATTGTTTTTGAAAGCATACCACTCATCCGGCAATCCGAGGGTGTAAACCATTTCCGTAAAATGGGCGAAAGGTCTCCGCCTGTTTAATGTCCGATAAAGTTGTTCTGCAATCTTTGGGACCTGCATTCTGGCAAAGCCCTCCATCGCACCGAACGATTCATGCGACGACAGTGGGTCAATCCGTATTACCTCGTCGCCATCGTGTGGCCATAAGCATTCTTCATCCACATAACAAGAATTTGAGATATGGAGATCAATTGCCTGCTCAGTAAGATTCAAATAGAAGCAACCTTCATCAAGATTCATGTCGAGCGCATCTGCAATCTCTTCTATAAGTTGTTCTCGTGATGTAATTTCCATACTTAATGTTTGATAAACTGGCTGAGGATAGACAGAAACTGGTGGACGGTCTGCTTGTCGGGGACGGGGATGTTGAGGGTGGCCTTACCAGTGTTGGGGTCTTCGGAGACGAGGGTGTCGACAAGTTGTTGGGTTTGCTCTGGGTTGGAGAGGGTGTGTACTAAGTTGGTGAGGAAGGTGGTGCCTTGGCTGACAAGGTCGGCGGGATTTGTTGTAGGCAAATGGTCGGAATTGGCGGAGTTGGCGGGATAATCAGCATGTCCAGAGTAATCGGACTGCTCTGACGGGTTAACTGGGGGGTCCACCTCATCGAAGAGGCTGGTCTGTGTGCCTGAGACGTTGCGCTGAGTTTCTGTTTCTTCATCTGTCGTGGCTTGGGGCTCGCTGGTGTCGGATTCTTGCTCAGACATATCTTCCACGTATTCGGCAACCATCGACATGATGCCCTTGAACTTGTCATCGTTGGCAAATATGGTGTCCTCGCCACCGTCCAGTGCCCCTTCGAAGAGTGACGACTTGAACTTGAGTCGCGCAATCATCTGCTCCTCGAAACTGTTAGCTGAGACGAGGTTGATGACCTGTATGTTGCGCTGCTGCCCAATGCGGTAGATGCGGGCTATGCGCTGTTCCAGTACGGCAGGATTCCAGGGGAGGTCGAGGTTGACAATCAGCGAGGCGGCCTGTAGGTTGAGGCCTGTGCTACCAGCATCGGTGCTGAGGAACACCCTGCAATCGGGCAGGTCGGTGAAGTTGTTTACTAAGTCCTTGCGTTTGGCAGAGGGGATGCCGCCATGCAGGTATTCGAACTTCACGCCGCGGTGAGTCAGTTCTTGTGCCACCAGTCGCGTCATGCGTTCCCAACCGCTGAACACCACGGCTTTACCGTCACCCCCCTCCATGAAACTATCAAGGAGATTCATCAACTCGTCTATCTTGGTATCGTAGCGTGACTCTTGGTCTAGGATAAAGGTGCTGTCGCACACCATGCGCATCTGCGAGAGGAGCAAGAGCAGCCGTTTGCGGTCTTTCTCACTGAGAAAGTGCATCCGCTTCCATTTCAGTACTAGGGCTGCGACTCCCGACCTAAACTCGTCATGCATCTCGCGCTGCTCAGCTGTCATCGGTACGAAGAGGTTTTGGTCCATGCGGTCGGGCAATTGCAGGTGGACATCGCTTTTGCGACGGCGCAGCATGATGTGGCTGAGGCGTTGCTTGATAGAGTTTAGGTTACGGTAGCCCACAACTTTGCCATTGTCTTCGATGATAATGTGGTCGTTGCGGAACTTGTAGTAGGGGGCGAGAGCAAATTGGTCAACCAGTTCGACGATGGAATAGAGCTCTTCAAGCTTGTTCTCCAACGGGGTGCCAGAGAGTAGCACAGCGTATGGCGAACTGATGTGGCGGGCGGCACGGGCTATCTGTGTGTCCCAGTTCTTCAGCCGCTGCACCTCGTCCATAATCACCATATCGGTCTCCATGCGTCGCAACACTTTCAGGTCGTTGCAGACAGAATTATAGGAGACAATCTTGTAGGGTTGCTCCATCTTGTACTGTTCGAGACGGCGAGTGTGCGGCCCCTCTATGACTAGCACTTCGCGGTGCGTAAACCTTTCAATCTCGCGTTTCCATTGGTATTTGAGCGAAGTGGGGCAGACGATGAGAACATTTTCCACAAAACCCTCACGGCGAAGCAGCTCGGCGGTGCCGATAGCCTGTATGGTCTTGCCGAGACCCATCTCGTCGGCAATGATGGCACGTCCTGCCGTGGCAGCGAAACGGATTCCCTCTTTTTGATAGGGATAGAGCTGCGTGTCAAGCAAGGTGTCAATCTGTGCATCAGTATATTTCTCTTCTATCAATGTGCGTCGTTGAAGTCCTTCACGAAGGTCGACCACATAGTCAATGGCATCAGAATAGCAACGGAAATCCGAATCGAAATGCGCGGCTGCTGAAAGGAAATGGTCGAAATGAGAAATGGCTTCGTCGCGGAGATGACCGTGCGAGTCGAAATATTGCTTGGCGAGCTGCTCCATCTCCTCACGGTGATTGCTGCCGATGCGGATGGATACTTTGCGACCGTCGCGATAAGAAAGATAGACAGAAGAATAGGACGGAGTAGCAACCACACGGCGACCCTCTTTCATCTTGAGTTTTACAGCCTCAAGATGTTTGCATGTGCCGAGTTGTGAGGTCTTGAAATCCATGCACGAGCAATAGTTCCACGAGCTGTTCTCGCCACGAAACACCACCTTGTATTCCTCCTTGCTCTTGGGATTGATGACTCGGTATTCACCCGGACAGAGCCTAGCATCTACGGCCTGCACTCCCAGCATCTCGCGCTCCGCAGCCTGCCGCCGCAATGTGCGTTGCCATTCTTCAAGGCTCATGTTGTCAGGCTTCACCACATTGCTTAGCCTTGCTTCGGGCTTCTTCTTTTCAGTTTGGGCTTGCTTTTCTTGAGTTTTCGTAGAGGTCGAGTTCTGCTTCTTTGTCATATCACATCATGCGATTATATTGTCGTACGGCTATCAATAGTTCTGCTTGTTGATTTCGAAGTAGGCCTGGGGGTGGTTGCAGACGGGGCAGACCTCGGGGGCTTGGGTGCCGACGACGATGTGGCCGCAGTTGCGGCATTCCCACACCTTCACTTCGCTCTTGGCAAAGACCTCTTTGGCCTCGACGTTGTGGAGCAGGGCGCGGTAACGCTCCTCATGGTGCTTCTCGATGGCGGCCACGCCACGGAACTTGGC
>JAEEIS010000162.1 GCA_016281475.1 Bacteroidales bacterium | reverse complement strand
GCCGTTCTTGTCAAAACCGGCCGCCATGCCCACCGGATTGGGAAAATTGATGCCGAAGAGCTCTTTTTTGAGCGATTTGCCGCGGCGTTTGAAGGCCAGGCGGATAAAGAACCTCGCGCCCGGAATGTACCGTGCCACCTTAATCGCCCCCATTGCAATCTTGTGGGCATTCTCGGCGGAAAAGAGGAACAGCAGCGGTCTTATCAGCAATTTGTACAACATAGATACAAATATATAAAAAAAGTGAGGTGTTACCTCACTTCGTATGTACCGTCTGTATATAATATGGTGATTTGGGCGATGTGTTTGCCGGCGGCGGGCTGAATCGGGGCCGGATCGGGCTTCTTTTGCTGCGGCAGAGCAGGTTGCGGCTGTTGCGCGGGCTTTGGAGCCTGTATTTGCGGTATTGGCTCCGGTGCCGGCGGTGCCTGAACCTGCTGCGACATGCTGAAAATGTCTGGCATATCGTCGTTTACGGAGTTTTCTTCAAGGGGAACTTCAGATACACGGTCAAGCCGTGTATGACGATCTCCCAGCTGTGTATGGCCGAACTCGTCATTGCCGGCCTGATTAAATCCGTCATTGCCGGCTTGACCGGCAATCGCTGACTCTGGCATATCGCGATAAGCCTTGCCGGTTCCCATGATCAGCCAGTCGGGGTTGAGCTTGGGGTAGGCGGCCAGCATCTTTGATATGAATTCAAAGCTGGGTTTGTTTCTCCCTGCCAAAAGATGGGAGACTCCGGAACGCTGAACGCCAAGCTTGTCGGCGAATTGGCTGGGGGAGAGACCCTCCATAGCGAGGAAAAGTTTGAGTCTTTCTTCCATGAAAATTCTGTAAACTGATTTTTACAAATGTAGTGAAGAGAATTGACCCATGCAAATCAATCTTGTAAATTACAACTGTAAAATACAAATGTTGACGAATTGTCGATGCAGTAGAAAAACAAGAATATGCCTGTGTAGCTATTGTGTCAGATGAGTTAATTTTGATAAGTAACTGAGTTTAATTGATATAATGTATCATACTATGCTTTATATCGCCATAAAGTCCCCCATGGTCTCGTTTGATTACAGTTTTGACGGGCATATAATCTAACTAAAGATATAAATAATATATGTAAGTTACTGGGTTTTAATATATTAATTATATCGTTAATATTTGATAACAATAAGTTATGAAACAAAAATGAATTGTATTGCAATATTCTGTGGCAACAATTGTAATATCCGTAATTTGGACACATTGTTTACATAGAAATAATACATATTTACAGAATTATACAATTCTCCTACTTGAAGCAGTGCTTTAAGTACGTGTTTTATATCAAAACCGTATCATTTATTATCTTTGCCCAAAATCGTATCAAATGAGACCCGATATAGATATCAACGACTACGATTATCCCCTACCTGAAGAACGTATAGCGAAGTTCCCTCTGGAGCATCGTGACGATTCTAAATTGCTTGTAAATGTTGATGGTACGCCCCGTGAGGCGCGATTCAAGGATATTGCACAGCTGCTGCCCGGGAATTCGCTTATGGTGTTCAACGAGACCAAGGTCATCCCCGCCAGGCTCTTTTTCAAGCGCGATACCGGCGCTCTTATTGAGATATTCTGCCTGGAACCTTACGAACCATCTGATTATCAGCTTTGCTTTGCAACTAACCGGATGTGTCGCTTTAAGTGTATGGTAGGCAATCTAAAGCGCTTTAAAGGGACTGTATCCTTGGTAACAGACCACTGTAGTGCCTCAGATAAGGCTGTCCTGAATGCCTTGGATCTCAAGGCGACCATGGTAGAGCGCCTGGACAATACATGTGTCGTAGAATTCACATGGGATGGAGGCGAAAGCTTTTCCCACGTAATGTCGCTCTGCGGCAATATGCCCATTCCGCCCTATCTGAACCGCGATACGGTAGAGAGCGATTACGAGCGTTATCAGACCACTTATGCCCGTTGGGAGGGCTCTGTAGCGGCTCCGACGGCCGGTCTGCACTTCACACCGGAGGTTATGCAGAGCATCCGGGAGCGCAATATCGATATAGATTATGTCACCCTGCACGTGGGTGCCGGTACTTTCCTGCCGGTCAAAAGCCGCAATGTCGCAGAGCACAACATGCACAGTGAGCCGTTCGTGGTCACGAAAGCCTTTCTGTCCAAACTCTCTGTGCGGCTGGAGAAGGGGCGGGTGATAGCCGTCGGTACCACGTCCACCCGCACTCTGGAGTCGCTTTATTACCTCGGCGTGCACTGCCTGGAAGGTGGCGAGCCGGGCGTTGTGAATCAATGGGAACCGTACCGCGACCAAGGGTATCAGTATACAGCCAAAGAAGCTGTGGATGCTCTTATAAATTATTTGGATAGCAATAAATTGGATAAGCTCACCGCAAGAACAAGTTTAATAATTGTTCCGGGCTTCCAATACCGTATGGTGGAATATCTGGTCACCAATTTTCATCAGCCAAAGAGCACCTTGCTGCTGCTTATCGCGGCTCTTGTGGGTGACGGCTGGCGCGATATGTACCGCTTTGCACTGGACCACGGCTTCCGCTTTCTCAGTTATGGAGATTCTTCTCTGCTGCGGGATGTTAGGCACTGTCTTTGATAGAGAAGTGGTATTGTGTTAAACGATGTTTTTATATAAAAATATAAAATATGTTTCATTTTCTTGATAAATTGGCGCTGAACAAGGGTTTGATGCTGCTTTTGTGCTCCATAACTCTGGCCCTGTTGTGTGTGGAATTGTGCTTGTCGGTAAAGCGCGGCAGGGTATATGCCCGCAAGGTCGTCACCACGGCGTGCCAGGCTATACTGATAGTTGCGGTGGTTGCTGCTATCGGCTTTTTGCTTAGTATGCTGCCGCTGGCCGGTATCTGGCAGCAGGTGGTTTATTACGCGCTGCTGGCAATCGTTATCGCAGCCGTCATTATAATCTATTGTGCCGGTGAACGCAAGGCCGTTAGGGTGGCAACCGCCAATGCCCTTCGCAAAAGCGCTGCCCCTACCGCATCGGTCCGTCACGCAAAAGGGTGGCTCTACGGCGCCGGCATCGCCCATATCATAGTGGCTGCGGTGGCGCTGGCAATGGGCCGGCCCGATTATTACCTGGCGATGGTGCCG
>JAEEIS010000161.1 GCA_016281475.1 Bacteroidales bacterium | reverse complement strand
TGTTGTCGAATATCTCGTCGCCGAAGTTGCAGGTGCCGCAGTCGAGGGTGGCCATTTCGGGCAGCGGGGTGGTGTCGGTGCTTTGCAGACGCTCGTCGGGGGTCATGCCCACGGCACCTCCGGTGGAGGGGATGAGGATGACGTTGGGGCATTCTTTGAGGATGGCCTCTTCGCACTCCTGGAAACGGTCGCGGCTCTGGGTGGGGGTGCCGTCGTCGTAGCGGACGTGCAGGTGCACGATGGCGGCACCGGCGTCAACGGCGGATTTTGCCTCGCGGACGATTTCTTCGACGGTGTAGGGGACGGCAGGATTTTGCTCTTTGGTAACTTCTGCGCCACAGATGGCAGCGGTGATAATCAGTTTATCCATAATATTGATACAATTAAATTAATTTTTTCTGATGTAATGAAAATGCAAAAATACGATTTTTTTTTGTATCTTTGCAAAAAAATTGCGGGATTCCCCCGCAAGTGATTAATTTGTAGTGATGCTGATACTTGGAATAGACCCCGGGACACGGATATTGGGCTACAGCCTGCTGGACACCGACGGCGCGAAGCCGCAACTGGTGGTGATGGATGTGCTGTATCTGCGCCAAATTGCCGACTTCCACCTTCGCATCCGCAAAATTTTCGACTCGACGCAGCGCATCATCGATTCGTACCACCCCGACCACGTGGCCATCGAGGCTCCGTTTGCGGGGAAGAATGTGCAGTCGATGCTGAAACTGGGCAAGGCGCAGGGGGTGGCGATAGCGGCGGCGTTGAGCCGTGACCTGAGTTACACGGAGTATGAGCCTGCCGCCGTGAAGCAGCGCGTGACGGGCAACGGCAACGCCGCCAAGGAGCAGGTGGCGGCGATGCTGCAGAGCATATTCGACTTTGAGGAGCTGCCGAGGTTTCTGGATGCGTCGGATGCGTTGGCGGTGGCGTATACCTGCTTTTTGGAACAGACCGATCCCCTCGGCGAGCTGCGCGAGCAGCTGAAGCCCAAGCGGGCGCACAAGAGCAAGCGGCAGCAGTGGGGCGACTTTGTCAGTGCAAACCTTGATAGAGTTGAAAGTTGAGAGTTGAAAGTTGAAAGTTGAGAGTTGAGAGTTGAAATAGTTTTACTTTTTTAGTTTAAAAATATGGCACAACAAAAATCGTTTTCTTCCAACCTCGGAGCCATCATGGCAGCGGTGGGCTCGGCCGTGGGCCTGGGTAATATTTGGCGTTTCCCTTATATTTGCGGCAAGTATGGCGGCGGGGCTTTCTTGATTGTCTATCTGTGTTTTGTGTTTCTGCTGGGTTCGGTGTTGATGATGTCGGAGTTTGTCATCGGCCGTCGCGCGCAGCATACGCCTATCAAGGCATTCCAGACGTTGTGCCCCAAGCACAAGGCGTGGGGTCTGCTGGGCCTGCTGGGGATTATCACCAGTTTCTTTATCCTGTCGCAATATCTGGTCATCTCGGGTTGGACCACGGGGTATGTGTGGAATTCGATTAGCGGCACATTGGCGTCGCTGGGCACCGACTCGGGGGCTATCAGCAACTTCTTCAAGGAGTTTTCCACCTCGCCGTGGGATCCGGTGCTGTTCCTCTCTATCTTTGCGGTGCTGGCATTGCTGATTATCCTCGGAGGGGTGCAGAAGGGCATTGAGAATGTGAGCAAGGTGCTGATGCCGCTGCTGGTGGTGTTGGTGCTGGTGCTGTGTGTGCGCAGCCTGACGCTGCCGGGCGCAGGCAAGGGAGTGGAGTATCTGTTCTTGCCCGATTTCTCGAAACTGACGGGCGAGGGGGTGCTGGCCGCCCTGGGGCAGGCGCTGTTCTCGCTGAGTGTGGGCATGGGTGTGCTGCTGGTGTATGGCTCGTATATTCCTGTCAATGACAATATTTTCAAGACGGCGATGTGGATTACGGCTTGCGACACGCTGATAGCGGTGCTGGCAGGTCTGGCTATCTTCCCTGCCGTGTTCAGCTGCGGATTTGAGCCTGCCGGTGGTCCCGGACTGGTGTTCCATGTGCTGCCTAACGTGTTCAACATGATGGGGGCTACGGGCACGGTGTTCGCGTCGATATTCTTCATCCTGTTGATGGTGGCGGCAATCACCAGTGCCATCTCGCTGCTGGAGGCGCTGACGGCTTGGTTTAGCGAGCAAACGGGCACCCGCCGCGTGGTGGGAGCACTGCTTTTCTTTGTGCTGACTACGGCACTGGGCATCGTGTTCTCGCTGTCGCTGGGGTCGCTGTCGCATGTCAAGATTGTGGGTCTGTGCCTCTTCGACTTTGTCGACAAGATGAACAGCATCTACCTGCCTCCAATCTGCGCGTTGGGCACCATCATCTTTTTCGGGTGGGTGATGCCCGAGGAGGATGTCAAGGACGAGTTGTCGAACCATGGCACGCTCAAAATCGGCTATTACAAGCTGTTCCGATTCCTGTCGCGCTATCTGGCTCCGTTGGCGCTGCTGGTGGTGCTGGTGACAGGCATTCTTTCCTGACCGGCGTGTCGCCGGTGACATTCAAGGCTGTCGCATTCATTTAACTAAAAAGGTTATGTTATTCCATCTATTACATATTAGGCCAACTATCAAACTTTTAGCCTTTAGCCTGCCCCTTTTGCTGATAACCGCATCGTGCCACCACGTGAGGCCGAAGGTGTTCGACCCGGCGCAGGTGGCTTTCACGGCCGGCTATGCACCCTTGTTTGAGAACCAGTTCTACCCGTCGCTTGTCATGGGTGTGGCGAGTTTGAGCGACCCCACATACGCTATGTCGGACACGGGCGCGCTGTTTTCGGTGTCGGTTACGGCGCCGGTGAGCAATGCCGTGCTGCGTATCACCATCGACTCGTCGAAGCTCAACTATGTGACTATTTTTCAGGAAGTACTGCCTGTGAAGGATATGCGCTACACGTTCTATCCGACTATCAAATGGAAGTTTGACCAGCTCTACCGTACCCGCCAACAGGGCGTTGCCGACCTCACGTTCACCTGCTATATCAACGACGAGGAGGTGGATGTGGAGAACCTGCGCATTAACTACCGCTCCGCCAACGACTGCCTGCTGAGCGTGCGCGACAGTGCGGGCCGCAACCACGACTACCGCTGGCTCTTTGCCGCCTACGTCAATGAGGAGCATCCCTATATCGACAGTATCCTCAGCGACATCATGCAGCAGGGCGTGGTGAGCAAGATTTCGGGCTACCAGAGCGATGCCAAGAGCGTTGTGTCGCAGGTGGAGGCGATATGGTATTACGCTCTCGAACGAGGCATACGCTACTCGTCTATCTCCTGTACGGCTACGCCTACTACGCGTTCCAACGTGCAGCACATCCGCTTTTTCGACGAGGTGTACAGCTCGCGACAGGCCAACTGCGTGGATGCCTGCGTGTTCTTTGCCTCCATCATGCGCAAGATTGGGCTGAAGCCTGTCATCTTTGTCGAGCCTTGCCACGCCTATCTGGGCTATTACACCGACCGCGGGCGCAAGAATTTGCGTCTTCTGGAGACCACCATCACCGCGTGGGCCGACTTTCCCGCCTTGACGCGCGACTACAACGCCACCATGGAGGCGAAACCCGAGGCGCAGGGCAAGGACCGTATCTCGAAAGCCATGAACGACAAGTATCTCAAGTACCTCACCGCCGACGAGAAAAAGAAGTGGGAGGAGGACCGGATGGATTTCGAGACATTCAAACGTACGGTCGCGCACAACCTCTTCCTTAAGGCCACGGAGTATGACAGCGACAACTACAAGAACAACAAGAAGCTATTCGCCGACGCAGACAATGCACAGTATCAACTGCTTGACATCGAACAGCTACGCAAGATTGTGCAGCCAATCAACGGCTGATAATTATCATAGTATACATCATCCTACCAACCCGGTAAATAATCCCAACATCATTCATACCATGAAAAATACTTTTATTCTTCTTATTGCTGTTGCCAGTGTAATCCTATTAGCCGTTGCCTGCAAAGGCCGCCAGCCCCAGCCCGAAACGGTCGAGCCTAATATACTCGACTCAGTGTACACCATTCCGACTGGCAGTGATTGTAGCCTGTATTGCATTCGTGACTGCCCGCAGATGATGTCAGCCGACCTGTTCAGAGGCTTTAATGACGCTTTGCTCGACAGTATTTTGCCCGATGGTCAGGCGGAAGCATCGATTAATGTCTTTCTTCTTTGTCAAAATGGACGCTATATACTGTTCGATGCCGGACTGGGTGAGGCCAAGGGCGGTAGGCTGATGGTGGCGTTGGACAGCCTCCAACTCGCTCCTGACCAGATTACCGACATCTGCATCACCCACCTCCATTTTGACCATGTGGGAGGACTTTTCAACCCCGATGGCACGGCTGCATTCCCCTCTGCCACACTCCATATCCCGCAGGTTGAGTTCGACGCTTGGGCATCAGGCAAGATGGGCGACTCAGAAATAACTTTACAAATTGGACAAGCCTACGAAGGACGTATCAATTTATTCGCACAGGGAGACACCTTGCTTGGTACTATTGCCTCTATTGCCGCCCCCGGCCACACTCCCGGCCATACTATCTACGACCTTGGCGATGTGTTTATCGTGGGTGACATTTTTCATGCCGTAGCCCTGCAGGTGGAACATCCAGAGTTCTGCGCCCGCTTCGATGCCGACCCCATACAGGCTGTTGCCACACGCCGGGCCATCCTCGACCGCGCCCGCACCGAGGATATTACTCTATGTTGTATGCATTACCCTTACCCAGTGTGTTGGACAATGCTCCAAGATGACTATTGGAAATAATTACAGCCGCCCAGAATTGCTGGGCGGCTGCGTTGTTTTTATGCTGATGCGGCTACTCGTTGCGGCCGCAGCAGTTTTTGTACTTCTTGCCGCTGCCGCAGGGGCAGGGGTCGTTGGGGGCGACCTTCTTCTCCACACGCACGGGCATGGGCTTGGGGCGTTCGCCGGTCTGCTGGCGCGATGCCTGGTCCATGGCGCGCTGGGTCTCGGTGGCGGTGCTGTCGTGGCTGGCTTTCAGCCCGCGGTTGTCGCGACGCGGCTGGCGGGCTTCGTGCATGTCGCTCTCCTCCTTCACCGGCAGGCTGGCGCGGATGAGGAACGAGCTGATTTCGCGGTTAATCTCAAGTAGCATCTTCTCAAACAGGTTGAAACTCTCGAACTTGTAGATCAGCAACGGGTCTTTCTGCTCGTAGCTGGCGTTCTGCACGCTGGTCTTCAACTCGTCCAGCTCGCGCAGGTGGTCTTTCCACAGGTCGTCGATGATGGCGAGGGTGATGCCCTTCTCGATGCTCAGCTGCACCTCGCGGCCCTTGTTCTCGTAGCTCTTCTTGACGGGGGTGACCACGTTGAGGGTCTTCTTGCCGTCGGTGATGGGGAACGCCACGTTCACGTAGCGGGTGTTCTCGTAGATGCGCTTGATGAAGGGGTAGGCGAGGTCGCTAATCTTCTGCATACGTTCCTTGTAGGTGGCGTACACCGCGTTGTAGAGTTTCTGCACCGCGTCGTCGTGGCGGGCGTTGAACAGCTCCTTCTCGCTGAACGGCACGTCGAAGGCGAAGACGCGAATCATCTCCATCTTGAAGCCTTCCCAGTCGTGGTTCTCCAGCGCGTCGTCGTAGATGAGGGCGCAGGTGTCGTAGAACATGTTGCTGATGTCAATGCTGAGGCGGTCGCCATACAGGGCGTTGCGACGCTTGTTGTAGATCACCGTGCGCTGGTTGTTCATCACGTCGTCGTATTCCAACAGTCGCTTACGCATGCCGAAGTTGTTCTCTTCCACCTTCTTCTGAGCCTTCTCAATCTGCTTGGTAATCATGCTGTGCTGGATGACTTCGCCTTCCTGCAGTCCCATGCGGTCCATGATGCCCGCGATGCGGTCGGAGCCGAAGATACGCATCAGGTCATCTTCCAGCGACACGAAGAAGAGCGAGCTGCCCGGGTCGCCCTGACGGCCGGCACGGCCTCGCAGCTGGCGGTCCACACGGCGGCTCTCGTGGCGTTCGGTGCCGATGATGGCCAGACCGCCCGCCTCGCGCACGCCGCCCTTCAGCTTGATATCGGTACCACGACCAGCCATGTTGGTGGCGATGGTCACGTGTCCTGGTTCACCGGCGTGTGCCACGATTTCTGCCTCCTTCTGGTGCAGCTTGGCGTTCAGCACGTCGTGGGGGATGCGCTTCATCTTGAGCATCTTGCTCAATAGTTCGGAGGTCTCGACGCTTGTCGTACCCACCAGCACAGGACGGCCCAGCCCGATGAGGCGTTCCGTCTCGTCGATGACGGCCTTATACTTCTCGCGCTTGGTCTTGTAAATCATGTCGTCCATGTCGATACGCGCGATGGGGCGGTTGGTGGGGATGACCACCACGTCCAGCTTGTAGATGTCCCAGAATTCGCCTGCCTCCGTCTCAGCGGTACCGGTCATACCGGCCAGCTTCTTGTACATGCGGAAGTAGTTCTGCAGCGTAATCGTTGCGTAGGTCTGCGTGGCGGCCTCCACCTTGGCGTTCTCCTTGGCCTCGACGGCTTGGTGCAGTCCGTCGCTCCAGCGGCGGCCTTCCATGATACGGCCCGTCTGCTCGTCCACGATTTTCACCTGCTTGTTCTCGTCCACGATATAGTCCACGTCCTTCTCAAACAGGGCGTAGGCCTTCAGCAGCTGGTCCACGGTGTGCACGCGGTCGCTCTGTATGGCGTAGTCGCTGTAAATCTTCTCTTTGCGTTCGGCCTTCTCCTCGGGGGTGAGATTCTCGTGCTCCAGCTCGGCAATCATGCTGCCGATGTCGGGCAGTTGGTAGAAATTGCGGTCCTCGCCCAGTCCGGTGAGGAAGTCCATACCCTTGTCGGTCAGCTCCACGCTGCGCTGTTTCTCGTCGATGACGAAGTAGAGGTCGTCGTCGATGATGTGCATATACTTGTTCTGCTCCTGCATGTAGAAGTTTTCGGTGCGCTGCAGGATGCTCTTGATGCCAGTTTCGGAGAGGTATTTGATCAGGGCCTTGTTCTTGGGCAGGCCGCGGTAGGCGCGCAGCAGCAGTTTGGCGCACTCCTCGTCGGGCTTGGGGTCGGGATGCTCGGCCAGGCCCGCCTTGGCGTCGGCCAGCACCTTGGTCACCAGCACGCGCTGGGCGTTGTACAGCTTCTCGATGACGGGTTTGAAACGGTCAAACTCCTGGTCCTCGTCGTCCTTGCCCGTGGGGCCGCTGATGATGAGGGGGGTACGGGCATCGTCGATAAGCACCGAGTCCACCTCGTCGACGATGGCGTAGTTGTGTCCGCGCTGCACCAGCTCCTCGGGGTTGCGGCTCATGTTGTCGCGCAGGTAGTCGAAGCCGAACTCGTTGTTCGTGCCGAAGGTGATGTCGGCATTGTAGGCGGCCTTGCGCTCGTCGCTGTGGGGCTCGTGCTTGTCGATGCAGTCCACCTTCAGGCCGTGGAACTCGTAGAGCATGCCCATCCACTCCGAGTCACGCTTGGCCAGATAGTCGTTCACCGTCACCACGTGCACCCCCTTGCCGGGCAGGGCGTTGAGGTATACGGGCAGGGTGGCGACGAGGGTCTTACCCTCACCCGTGGCCATCTCGGCAATCTTACCGCTGTGCAGCACGATACCGCCGATGAGCTGCACGTCGTAGTGCACCATGTCCCACGTAATCATGTTGCCGCCGGCCATCCAGCTGTTGTCGTAGATGGCCTTGTCGCCGTCGATGTTCACGTTGCTCATCTTCACGGCCAGCTCGCGGTCGTGGTCGGTGGCGGTCACCACCACCTTCTCGTTCTCGGCAAAGCGGCGGGCGGTCTCCTTCACCACGCTGAACGCCTCGGGCAGTATGTCGTTCAACACCTTCTGGGTCTTGTCGTACGACTCCTTCTCCAGTTTGTCGATGCGCTTGTATATTTCTATTTTCTCGTCGACGGGCATTTCATACTCCTCTTCGATGCGCTGGCGCAGCTGGGCGAGCTCGTTCTCCTCAGCCTCCACCGCCTTGCGGATGCGCTCCTTAAACTCGAGGGTCTTGGCGCGCAGCCCGTCGTTGTCGAGTTTCTGAATCTCGGGATAAACTTTCAGTGTGGCATTCAACAGCGGCTGCACCTCCTTGAGGTCGCGGTCAGCCTTGGTGCCGAATAGTCTTGACAAAAAATTAGCCATATATTTTATTATTTTATTATACAAAAACTTACACCGTGCAGAACCGTCTGCACAGAAATGCAAAGATACGAAATTATTTTGATTTACTCATTTTCTGGTTGAATATGTATTTTTAATTATCACCATAAACAGTGTCCCTATCAAATTCCGTGCCAAACTCTGTCTTTAGTACCGATTCCTACCGCATTGTACCGATTTTTACCGATTGGGAGGCCGTTTGTCCCTCTTATAGCGAGGAACGAGCCATGAAACATCTTTTGAATGGCGACCGTTGTCGGGAGTCAGGTGGGGGCGGCGACAACGTTTGTAGGTGTGGCGGTTGCAAAAAATATTTTGCCATGTTATGAAAAAGTCAAATTCTTTTCTGCTGAGATTGGATTTCTAAACAAAAATATGGGTGTGTCAAGATTTGACATACCTATGTTATATCTTTGCACTTGGAAACATAAAGAAATATCGTCATGGAAACAGCAAGCAAAACACAAGGGAAAAGAAAGTTAGACCTACTTTCGGCAGTCGAAAGCATTGTTGATTTGGCAAAAGATTCGCAGTTGTCGCCAGAGTTTTATTGCAAGGCAGGCCGCTATATAAAGCATCTGTCAGACAGTCTTAGCCTCACGAAAGAGCAGAGCGTCATGCTGGCTTTGTTTATTGACCAAAGTGATGACCCAAGAATTGAGGCAAGCGACATTGCAAAGTATACGGGCTGCCGTACCACGCGGATTATCCGATACATGAATGATATTGACGAGTTGGTACGTCGAGGTTTGATTGCCCGTAGACGTTCGTCGAGTTCTATTTCTTACCGGGTGCCTATCGATGTGGTGGAGGCTTTCAAAGTGAATAAGCCTTTCACGCCTAAAGATTATTCCGGGCTTACCTGTCATGAACTGTTCGATGAGTTTGCAGACATTGTTGACAGGGTGGAAGATGATGAGATGGATATTACCATCGCAGTAGAACATTTCAAAATGCTGTTTCATTGTAACCAGCAACTGTTGTTCGTACAAAAGGTGCAGAATCTCATCCCAGAAGTATGTGACAATGAATTTGTTCTGCTCGTCATGTTCTGTCATCTATTTGTGAACAACAACGATGATTGTATTGGTTTTCACAACATCGATTGCATGTATTGCAAGAAGGACATGCGTACAATAAAGTCGGAATTGGAGCAGGGTATCAACATTCTGCAGCGGTTGGGTTTGATAGAATATAACAACATCAATGGAATGGGGGACAAAGAGTATTACAGACTTACGATGAAAGCGAAGCGCGACTTGCTGGACGAGTTGCAACTGCCCTCGCTTGAAGGGAAAAGGGAACTGCGTAATATGATTAACGCCTCCGACATCAAGCCTCGCGCCTTGTTCTACTCTGACGAAATCACCCACCGCATTGACGACCTTGCCCATCTGCTTGAGGAGAAGAACTACAACGACATCCATGCCCGTCTGCAAGAGCAGGGTTTTCGTTGTGGGTTCACCTGTCTCTTCTATGGGGCTCCCGGCACGGGTAAGACCGAGACAGTGATGCAATTGGCTCGACGCACTGGTCGCGACATTATGCAGGTGGACATCTCCGAGATGAAGAGCATGTGGGTCGGTGAGAGTGAGAAGAACGTTAAGGCACTTTTCGACACCTACCGCCAGCGGGTCAAAGAGAGTGACCTTGTGCCCATCCTCCTCTTCAACGAGGCAGATGCGATTATCGGCAAACGGCAGGAGGGTGCGGAACGGGCTGTGGACAAGATGGAGAACTCGCTTCAGAACATCATCCTACAGGAGATGGAGACCCTCGACGGCATACTGATTGCCACTACCAATCTGGCGCAGAATATGGACAATGCTTTCGAGCGGCGTTTCCTCTATAAGATACGCTTCGACAAACCCACAGTGGAAGCCCGCACCGCCATCTGGCATGAGCTGCTGCCCGACCTCAGCGACACTGATGCCACCCTGCTGGCCGAGCGGTACGACTTCAGCGGCGGACAGATAGAGAACATCGCCCGCCATTATGCCATCGATGCCATCCTGCACGGCAATGCCGTCCCCACCGCCAGCAACCTGATGCCACACTGCGACTCGGAAAGGATTAACAACACTTCGTCTAAAAAGATTGGTTTCACCAGATAGTAATATCGACCATTCGGAGATTCCTCTTCTATGGTTCTACAAACCTTGCTCCTATTTTGAAAAAAATGAGTATCTTTGCACTTTGTTAAGCAATTCAATATTGTAAGGAATATTGGTTAAAATCAAAATAATATGCCACAATTAATCAACTATGGGAAAGAGATGCTGAGGGTTTCACTCAAAGGAATAGAGTATTCAACCAGCGGCGGACGCACTTGGATGACGCGCTACAGCGGTTCATTATGTGGAACATTCCTCGATTTGCTGCCTTATGGCAACGAGTTGCTTGCCGTTACCACAAAAGGTGTGTATTATTCCACCAATGAGGGACGTACTTGGATGTCACGCTATACTAGCTCGTCATGTGGCGAGTTCCGCAGCCTTGCCGATGGTGGCCGAGAGCTTTTGGCTACTACCAGCAAAGGACTATACTATTCTACAAGTGCTGGCAGAACCTGGATGAAAAGAAGTTAAACACAAAAAAAATTATATTGATATGAAAAAAGTATTTCACATTTCATTAGGTGTTGGAATTCTTGCTGCATTGTTAGCAATTTGCTTCTTCATATTCCATATTCCTGATTTTTGGCCTCAGTTATTAGCAATTATTGCAAGTGCCTTTCTCGGTGCAGGTGTTACGGCATGGATTACCAATTCTTTGTTGGATAACAAACAAAAATCAGAAGAGGAAAAAGAAAAAAACATCCACATGTACCAAAACAAATTAGATGCTTTTTCTGAGTTTTCTAAGGAGCTATGGTCAAAGACAAAAACCGATTATCTAGATATTGAGGGAGTCCGTGATTTGCTTTTCAACAAAGTGATATTCTTTATTTCCAAATCTGACATAGATAAACTAATAGACATTTTTAGCAAATTACCACCAAAGCCTTCAAATGTAAACAAAATTAAGCTATTCTCAGAATTAACGGAAATAATTAAGAGTTGTCTCGATAACACTCAAATAGATAAAGATACTAAAAGAGTCTCTTTCAACCAAAATGATATAGAAATACTCTGGCGAGAAATAGATAAATATATTCCGAAAGAAGACGTACCCACAGTTCAAATAAAACAAATAGAAACAGAATCAACAACACAAAGTACCCGTGTCGAACATTGTGAGAATAAACCTACAGCCTCATTGAGTAAAATCAATTATAATCAAGCTTGGCATTTTGCCATGTTGGGTGACGAACAAATAAAAGCTCTTGACGATGGAATAAACGAGCTGTCACTAATTGAATATGAAGAATCTTGGCGTACCAATTTAGTCAAACAAGTTAGAGAAAAAGACGTTGTATTTCTTTTCCGTCGTGGAGGATGTGGCTATGTTGGTGCATTTCGCCCAAAAGGATGGCGAATTTTTGAGTACGATGATAATAGAAAGCTCTATGAAACAATTCACCGGTTTGGAGAGAATGAAGTAATAGTTAAGGATGAGACATCAATTAATTCTGATGTCACAGAACGTGACATCTACGGAGGTATAAAGGACAAAGCAGACTTTTGCTCAAACTTAATAGTAGAACCAATCGTTTACATACCGGAAGGAGTAGGAAACCCCAACCCTGTTTACCGTCGCACTATCTCGCGCTACGATGCTGGTTATGCGGTGACATTGATGAAACTGCTTGAAGAAAAGAAGTTGAAATAATCTATTTGAAAAATACATAGCCATATGAACTATTGGAATATGCAATTACATCCAAATGACTTAACTTGGAATAGAGAAGTTGAGTTGTTAAAAAAGCATAGTGTTAT
Organism: Bacteroidales bacterium; assembly: GCA_016281475.1. Next base: position 5,599 of record JAEEIS010000161.1, on the reverse strand, counting down.
CGGTTTGGGTGATTGGGATGAGGCTGCAAAGCAACAGCCAAACTTTGAAAACGTAATGCAAATTGGTGATTATGTAATGATTAAACATGGCGGAAGTCTTGTGGCATTAGTACAGGTGGAGAGTGATTACTATAAAAAAGACGAAGATGTTGATGATTTATTATGGTTTCAAAAACGAAGAAAAGTAAAAGTACTTGATTGGTATAATGACCAATATAATTATTCTGTAACATCAAGAAAGACATTGGAAAAATGTATTAATCCGAGTACTGGAACGTACAAGTCAATCATGAATTGGATCTATAGAATTGAAAATAGGAACAATATGAATAAAATAGTAAAATTTTTAGAGGCGAATCACAATCTTATTCTTACTGGTGCCCCTGGTACAGGTAAAACCTATCTTGCCAAACAAATAGCAGCCCAAATAATACTCGGAAAAGAATACAATGAAAAAGCGGCTTTGGATGACGAAAAGAAAAGAATGGAAGAGCAGTGTGGCTTTGTCCAGTTTCATCCGAGTTATGATTACACAGACTTTGTTGAGGGTTTGCGTCCGATTCAAGACGAAAATGGAAACGTTGGGTTTGAACGAAGGGATGGGGTGCTTAAGGCATTCTGTGAAAGGGCATTGAAATCCAGTTTTGCAAAGGGTTCGGATAATTTTGATGAGGTTTGGGATAAATTGATAAGCTACTTAGATGTAAATCCATTCATCGAAATCCCATTATTAACTGGTGCAAGAAACATTCGAATTGAATTGAATGAATACGGAACGGGATTAACGGAGCGGTTGTATTCGGATAAAAATGCAAGTGGAGAAATTGAAAAAGTCAGGGGACACTCTAAATTTTTTACGAAAGAACAATTATACAATATTTATCGTGATTTTAAAGGAGTGCCAAGCGGTGGACATGACAATTACAGAAAAGCCATCATTGAATACTTGAAGAAAAACATGGGATTGGTTGAGTATTCTGCAGGACAACATAGTGTTAATGACAAGAAATTCGTCTTTATTATTGACGAAATCAATAGAGGGGACATCTCAAAAATATTTGGAGAGTTGTTTTTCTCAATAGATCCAGGATACAGAGGAATGGATGGCGCTGTAAGGACGCAATACGCCAACATGCAAACCTCACCTAACGAATTTGATATAGCGTTGAAAATAGAAGATTCTAGCAATTGTGGACACTTTTTTGTTCCTGAGAATGTATATATCATTGGAACAATGAACGATATTGACCGTAGTGTAGAAAGTATGGATTTCGCGATGAGAAGACGTTTTGCGTTTAAGGAAATATGTGCCGAAGACCGTATGGATATGATAAAAGAAAACTCGAAACTAGCACAACTTTATCCTGTTATAGAGCAACGTATGAGGAATTTAAACCTTGCAATTCTGACTATACAAAGCCTATCGACAGCTTATCAGATTGGTGCCGCATATTATCTTAAACTGGAGAACTATTTAACAGAAGATGGAACTATTGACGACAGCTCATGGAAGATGCTATGGGACAATCATTTGCATGGATTGCTATTTGAATACTTGCGAGGACTACCCAATGAAAAGAAGGATTTGAATACATTACATCGAGCTTATAATTTGGAAGACAGATATGAGATAAAAGATGGCAAACCCGAAAAAGTGAAAGATAATGCCTAATGTTATTCATCTGACAGACAATAATTATGAAGGGACGCCAATAATGAAAAGCAGCATTCCGGATGTCCTACAAATTGCCAGTATTGGCAGATTGAAGGATGCTCCGGATTTGCTTGTTTTTCCTCATTCATTTTCAGATTTGAAAGATGATGCTGGAGATTTGTCCATTTTAACATTAAAAGATGCTATATTTGAGGAAGGAAAATGTGTGTCAGTAAAGGCTTGTACCGGTAATTTGATGGGATTTGTTGGCATTAATGATACCTCTATAAGTATCCACTCTCGTTTTACGCACAAGAAAGAATGTGGAATTGTAGATGACCGGGCTCAAGATTTCTTTTTGTACTATCTATTGCAAAAGGTTTTTTCAGTTAACGTATTTAGTTTGGAACATACCAGTAGTAACGATGACAAAGTGTTAGATTTCCTTTTGTTTCTGTTCCCAATGATGCTAAAAAAAGCAATGTCACAAGGATTATACAGGGAATATCAAACACGATACTATGATGATGCAAAAGTCAAAGGTGCTATTGATATTAATCGGTTTATTCGTTCCGATATACCATTTAAAGGATCGGTTAGTTACACTACACATGAGCGCAGCTCGGACAACTCCATGACACAACTGATTCGACATACAGTTGAATATATAAAGCGTCATCCTTTGGGATTAAATATCTTGAGTAAGGATAGTGATACAATTGGGTATGTAAATCAAATAATACAAGCCACGCCAACATATAGCCAAAGGGATTGCATGCAAGTGCTAAATGCAAATCGACGACCCAAAGTCCACCCTTATTATACAGCATATACGGATTTGCAACAATTGTGTATCCATATTTTGAGACATGACACTCTAAAATATGGAAAAGAAAAAAATAAAATTCATGGTGTATTATTTGATGGAGCATGGCTTTGGGAGGCCTATTTAAACACTATATTGGAGAAATATGGTTTTAGCCACCCTGATAACAAAAAGGGGGAAGGCGGGCTTCCGATGTTTGAGGAGGCTGACAATGATAAGGAGGTAACGGCTTATTCTCAAACATTATATCCTGATTTCTATAAAGACAACTTTATTGTTGATGCAAAATATAAGCACTTGAATAGTGGTGTTGGTAGGGAAGACTTATATCAAGTTGTATCTTATATGTATTGTATGAAGGCGCAAAACGGTGGTTATGCATATCCTGACGAGAAAAAGTCTGAATATAGAAAACATCAATTGAAAGGGTACAATGGTTATATCCATCTAATGCCATTTCATGTGCCTCAATCTCCAGATAGTTTTAAGCTATTTATAGAAGAAATCAAAAAATCGGAAGACAATATGTCTAACTACATTATGCAGATTCAACATTAATTATGCTCTAGTATGTCGCTGATGAGACCATTATACGGAAGTCCTCTCGCGTTGCGAGAAGATGAAGCGCGTGTACGGTTAGCGATATGTCAAGAGCAAAAAAAATTTCTATGGAGACAAGATTCCCCAACAAAATAATGGTGTGTCACGATGTGGCACACCTTTGTTGTATTTTTGCATTTTGAAAGAGACATATAAAATGCAAGAATATGGAAAAAGAAATCATTTCACCAACAGAACCGAGAAAGGCATGGGACGGAGTGCCAGGATTCACAACATTTGATGATGGCACATCCGATGAGATAGTAATGTCGAAAGTAGCCGAATTAATAGCTAGAGTATTAAAAATGTAAACTAATACTTACATATATGGCAAATAATGAAACTAATGACTTGAGACTGGCTCAAGTTTTTGCAACAAAAGTTTTTCGCATCCCTGATTACCAGAGAGGATACGCTTGGGGAGTACGTCAATGGAACGATCCGTCGTGGTGGATATGGCTACATTGGAGCATTCAGGCCATTAGGTTGGCGTATCTTTGATTACAACGAACGAAAAGAAATCATACACATTTTCGGTCAGCAAGAGCAGGTTAAACCCGTTAACAATGACGACGTAATGAAATACGACATATACAATGGACGTGGTGATGGTGCAGATCTTTGTTCAAATATAATAGTAGAGCCCATTGCATACGTGCCAGATGGGGTGGGTAATCCTGGCGGTGTATATCGTCGAACAATATCGAGATATGATGCTGGTTACGCAGCAACGCTACTTGAATTGTTCAAGAAATAAGAGATATGTTGTATAAAATACAAATTTAATTATATACAAATATAAGCAAATAAGAAACAATTATTATTATGAATTACTGGCTACACAGAATTACAGGCGGTGATGGAGCATTGGAATTTGCTCATCCACTATTGTTCAATAACCGTTATTTATCCATTGGATGGAGCGATTTTTCCGAGGATGTGTTTGTAAAAAATATTAGGGAACACGGAGCAGAATATCTAGATGAGGCGATGCAGAACGCGGGATATGGACTACCTCGGAATAGATGGAATTTGTTTCGTTTCATTAATGAAATGCAAAAAGACGATATCGTGCTTGTCCCCACATGGAATGAGTTCAGTCTATTTGAGATAGCAGATGATATGGTTTTGACGAATCAATCAATAGACGCTTCCTTGCTAAAGAACTGGAACGGGAATTTTGCTCAATTGCAGGAGGATGGCTATTTCCATAATGCAGATGGGGGTTATGTGGATCTTGGATTCTATAGGAAAGTAACTCCCGTTTTACTTAATATTCCTCGTGAAGGGTATGCAGAACAAGACTTATACTCAAGAATGAAAATCAGGCAGACGAATGCTAATATTTCAGACCTGAGAGAATCTGTAGAAAAAGCTAGAAAAGCATTTGCAGAAGGAAAACCTATCAACCTGAAAGAACAGATTGTTGAAGAAGCTGCACCAAAACTGCTAAGTCTAATAGAAAAACTTACCAATGATATCAAGTTTGAAAATTTAGTTGAATGGTATCTAGAATCTCTTGGTGCGAGAATCTATAAACCAAGAAAAAATGAATCTGCCACAGAAGATGGTGATGCGGATCGGGTTGGCTATTTTGATAGCATTAAAACAGCGATAATGGTTCAAGTTAAGAAACATGAAGGAACAACTGATGACTGGGCTGTTCAACAAATAAAAGCTTATAGAGCAAACCATAATTATGGTGATTATCATACCCAAATGTGGGTTATCTCTTCTTGTAAAGAATATAGCGTTGAAGCAAAAAAACTTGCAGAGACTGAGGGGGTTCGATTAATAGATGGAATAGAGTTTGCAAAAATGATTCTAGATGCAGGATTAGAAGGTCTGAATTTTTAAACTTGAGGGGTGATTGTTTCATAGTAATAGTGCAGTAAAAACAATCCACCAATGTGTTTTAAATAGAAGACATATTATCCGTAGGCCATCGCTGACATTTTACAAGGTCAAAGATGAGACAAGTTTACACGATTTCTACTCTTTAGAGATGTTTTTTCCAAATTATATAAAGGTGTGTCACGATGTGGCACACCTTTGTTGTATTTTTGCATTTTGAAATAGACTTAAAAAAATGCAGGAATATGGAAAAAGAACTCATTTCACCCACAGAACCGAGAAAGGCATGGGACGGAGTGCCGGGATTCACAACATTTGATGAGCCAGTCACTGTCAGAGAAGCCTTGGAGACTATTCAGGGAGATTTCTTGGTAGAGAAACAACCCTTGATGCGGATGCCTGACCATGTGTTGGGCTCGTTACTAACGACTGGGCGGCTGCCAAAGGACATTACGCTGTCGGCTCTATCTAGAATGGTTGTCAAAAGCCATCAAGCGACAGTGAACACTCGCGACGATGAAACACTGGGCGTAGTCGGTAAGGATTATGGTATTGTTCAAAACCATCAGGCTTTTGAGTTTATTGACTACCTCTGTAATACGGATGTCAATGGTGGGCATCCCATAATCGAGGCTTGCGGTCAAATCAATCATGGTTCAACAGTC